>QHVJ01000410.1 GCA_003222275.1 Acidobacteriota bacterium
TCGATCGCGAAGACGCCGACGATGTCGCCCTCGACGTGCCCCTTGTCCAGATACGCCATGGCCGCCTTGTGGGCGGTGTTGCGGGCGTCGGCGGACAGCCGATCGAAGACGAACGCGATCAACTGGGCCCGGGTCTCGGGCGAGGGCTCGGGCGCGGGCGCGCGCGCGGCGACGGGCGCGACAGGCGCCGCCGGTGCGGGGGCCTCGGGCCTCGGAGCCGTGGCCGCCGAGCGCTCGCGCGGACGTCCGAAGGCCTGGAACGACTCCACTCGTTGCTTGACGCCGTCCTCGAACACCTCGAAGTCGGACGCCTGGAGGTCGCGTACGGCGTTGCCCTTCTTGTCGCGGACCACGACGTCGAGCGTGACCGCGGAGGTGCCGACGCCGAAGGTGGGAATCTCCGGCGCAGGCGGTGCCGGCGGGGCCTGGGGGCCCGCGCCTCCGAGTGTGGGACCCAAAGCGAGGGAAGGGACGAGCAGAAAGACAGCAAGGCGATTAGGGCTCATGACACGACGATTATAGCGCCCGGCGACGAGTCGGCGTGCAGACAGCCACAGGCCGCGAGCGGAGCGCGATTCATTCGCGCGCAGCGAGCGGGGGGGCCTGGGGGGCGCGCCGCTAGCGCCCCCCAGCTTGATCAAAGTCCTAGAAATACAGCTTGAGAGCGAACTCCACGACGCGGTGGCCGCGCTTCAGGATGATCTTGCCGAAGTTCGCCTTGGTGTTGTCGCTGAGCGTGTACCCCTTGGTCGGGTCGCAGATGCCGTCGACAGTCCCGCCCGCTCCGTTCGGCACGCCGTTCACCCTCACGTTGCACGTGGTCTGGAGCGTCAGGTCCACGTCGCCCGACGGATCGACGCCCGGTACGGCCTGGTTGAGGATGTTGAACAGCCCGACGCGGAACTGCAGCTTCCGGCTGCTCTTCTCGCCCATCTGGAAGTTCTTGAAGAGCGTGATGTCGTGGTTCATGCGCGTGGGCATGCGAATGTAGTACGGCGTGACGAGGGTCCCGCTATCCGGGAACGACGGGATGCCGATGCAGCTCACGTTGAGGATCTTGTCGCCCACCTTGTTGCCGCTCACGCCCTGGCGCGGATCGCAGGTGAAGACCGGCATGATCACGCTGGCAGCCGACACGGAGTTCTGGATGCGGTAGCCGACATGGTCGGGGGTGCCGTACCACGCGAGACCGGCGTTGGCGATGTCGCCGCTGAAGCCCACCGAGATCGGGACGCCGCTAGCGAAGGTCGAGATGCCCGAGATCTGCCAACCGTTCAGCACACCGCCGAGGACGCCGCCGCCCTTGACCGCGTCGGGGATCGCGTAGTTGTAGGAGAGGTTCAGGATGTGGGTGCGGTCGTAGCGGAGCGTCCCGTAGGAACGCTGGCGTGGCTCGTAGGGGTCCATGTCGTCGTACTCGCCGTTCGGGAAGATGCTCCCCAGCGCCTTGCTGAAGGTGTAGGCGATGAAGTACTGGAACCGGCGGCCGGTCTGGCGGCTGAGGGTCGCCTGAAGCGAGTGGTAGTTCGAAACGGCCGTGTACTCCCACCAGCGCACGTTGCCGAGCGCCGGGAAGGGCCGCAGCGAGTTGACCACGTCGCCGTTCAAGGCCAACCGCTGCACCGGGTCCGAGAGGTTCGCGTTGCCGAGCGTACCCGTCAGCAGACGGCCCTCGGGGATGATGTTGTACCGGCGCCGGTTCAGGAGGTGCCGGCCGAACGTGCCCACGTAGCCCACCTCGAGCACGTTCTGCCACGGCAGCCGACGCGCGAGCGACATGCTGGCGTTGGCCGTCCGAGGGTAGTCGATCGAGTTGGGATTGATCGAGTTGACGTCGATCCTGCCCAGCCGAGTGGCGGGGTTGACCAGGGGGACGGTGTTGTAGGTGAGGCCGACGGGTCCCAGGTCCCCGCCCGCGTAAGCGTCGATCTCCGTGTAGTATCCGTTGGGCGGGATGCGGATGACGTCGTATTCCGCGTTGCCCATGGGCCGGTTGTAGAACAGTCCCCCCCCGCCGCGCAGCACCGTGTCGCCGGTCCCGCTGATGTCCCAGGCGAAGTTGAGGCGCGGCATCACGAAGAGCGGGCGGTTGTTGACGAGTCCCTTGGGCACCTGGCCGAGGGACGCGTAGGCCACGCCGTTGACGTACTTCTTGTCGGCGTCCAGGAAGGTGCCCGCGTTCGGGTTGTACCGCTCCGGGATGAAGACCGCACCCAGGCCGCGCGATTCCTCGTTGTTGGTCCACTTGCTGAGCCGCACGCCGTACTCGAGCGTGAAGTTCTTCTTGATCTT
>QHVJ01000411.1 GCA_003222275.1 Acidobacteriota bacterium
GTCGGTGAAGAGACCCTTGCGCTGGTTCAGCGTGGGCGTGACCCGGAAGATCGATCCGGTGTCCACATCCTGCCGCCACAGCTCGACGCCCAGGAAGAAGAAGGCCTTGTCGCGGTTCTTGTTGAAGCCGGTGCCCGGAATGACGATGGGGCCGCTGATGTTGGCGCCCGGATAGAGGAACTTGCTCCGCGGCCGGTCCACGCCCGCGATCGAGTTCGACCGGTCGTTGGCCGCGAACTTGTGGTGGCGCAGGTACGAGTACGCGCTGCCGTGGAACTCCGAGCTGCCGCCCTTGGTGATCGCGTTGATCTGGATGCCGCCCGAGCCGAACTCCGCCGCGTAGTTGCTCGACTGGACCTTCACCTCCGACACGAAGTCCGTGTTGGGGGCGATGATCAGGCCGCTGTTCGAGCCGATGTCGATCATGCGGGAGCCGTCGAGCGTGATCACGTTGTTGCTGCCGCGGACGCCGTTGACGCTGTAGCCGCCCGTGTTGTTGGCCCCGCCGCCGTTGCTGACACTCTCGAGGTCGCGGGCGTCGGGGGCGACGACACCGGGCAGGATGCGCAGGAGCTCCATCGGGCTGCGGCTGATGATCGAGAGGTTCTCGATCTGGTCCGCGCGGATGACGCCCTCCCGGGCGCCGGTCTCGGTCTGGATGATCTCGCGGGTGGCCGTCACCTCGACGGTCTCGCTCTGCGCACCGACCTGGAGCGTGACGTCGAGCCCCTTCGTGTCGTTGGGGCTCATCCGGATGGCCTTGTTCTCGGCCTTCTTGAACCCGGGCATCTCGATGCGGACGGTGTAGACGCCGGGGGGAACGGCCGCGAAGAAGTACCCGCCCTTGCTGTCCGTCTGGACCTGACGGCTCTCCCGCGTCGCCTCGTTCAGGAGGACCACCGTCGCTCCGGGCAGCACGCCGCCCGAGGGGTCGGAGACGACACCCCGCAGGCTGCCCGCGTTCTGCGCGAATGCGGCGGAGGCCATCACCAGCACGGCCGCCAGCGCAATGCCCAAACGGCCGAGAAGTTTCGTCGGCGTCGGCATAGAGTGAACCCCTCTAATAGCCCGTCCCGTGAAGCGGTGTCGCTCCCAAGACCATGGCGTGTTCAATAAGGGCAGGGACTTGGAGCGATGCTAGGGTCGTATCGTTTCAGTGTCAAGGGGAAATTATGATTCCCGCTAGGAAATAATACGCTGGGCCGCGCACTTAGGCCTCTGCAAGCGTGATAACGGTTTCAAAAATCGGCGCCAGTCAGCGCCGACCGGCTACTGATCTGCCAGTAGGCTGGCGAGCAGGAAGACCAGAGGTGCGTTCCAGTTGATCGCGATCTCGTTGGAAGCATAAGAGGCCTGGTCATCTTTATAGCGGCGGGCGGGCGGTATTGCCGGCATCGCGTCGATCACCGGATCGCCCCCGTAGCGGTTCGGACCCCCGGAGAGCATCCCCGGCCAGGGCTCGGCGTTGGCGTCGGCGCCGCTCGGCCGATGGTGGGGGTTGTGGAACGGCCGCCGGCCGGTCTGGGTGACCCAGGACAGGCCGAAGGTATTCCGCCCGAGCAGGTAATGCAGGTTGTCGGCGGCGGCGTCGAGGTACGCGGGCTTCGGCTGCATCGCGTAGGCGAGGGCGAGGAGGACGCCGTAGTTCGCGGCGACCCCGTTCGATCCCCAGACGTAGTCGGTCGAGCGCAGGCTGACGTGGTACGGGTTGGCGGCGGTGCGGGCGACGATCGCGTCCGCCGCCGCGAGGGTATCCGCGCGGAGCTGGCCGCGGACGGCCTCGTCGGTGGCCGGCTGGGCGGAGAAGGAATAGGTGAGGAGGGCGAGGGTGCCGACGTCCTGCCACGAGGGCGTCCCGCCCCCGACGAGGCCCGGACGCGCCGCCGCGTGGTTCGCCGCAAAGTACGCGTTGTACTCGGCGCCGCCGGTCGTCCGGAACAGCTCGGCGGCCGCCCACAGCCGTTCGTCCGCGCAGTTGCCGTCGCCGTACTCGCCGGTCTGGACGCCGCAGCAGTTCTTGAAGACCACACTCGGATGGGCCGAGAGCCATCGCCACGCACGCTCGGCGGCGGCGAGCGACACGGCGGCGAAGTCCGGATCGAACGGGCGGAAGATGCGGGCCGCCGCGGCCATGACGGCGGCGAAATCGCCGGTCGCGCAGGAGCTCTTGTAGGGCCCGGAGCCGGTGCCGATCACGTAGCGGGGACCGCCGTCGTCGCGCTCGGGCATCACGAAGCCGCCGAAGCGCTCGCTCGTCAGCTTGTGCCAGACGCCGCCGTCCCGGTCCTGCATCTTCAGCATCCAGTCGAGGTTCCAGCGCACCTCGCTGAGCAGGTCGGGGAGGGAGCCGCCCGATTCGGGGATGTCGAGCCGCACCGAGCCGACATGGCCGGCGAAGACCTCGTAGGTCCAGAGCAGCTCGCCGGTCGTGATGCCCGAGTTCACGACGTACTTGCCGTAGTCGCCGGCATCATGCCAGCCCCGCGTCGCCTCGACGGCGCCGCTCGCGCCCGAGGACGCGTGCATGAGGGCGTCGGGATTCGGCGTGCCCGCCGCGTGACAGGCGGCATGGCGGTAGCCGGGATAGGTCGGGGCCAGGTCCACCGCCGTTCCGCAACGCTGCCCGTAGAAGGCGCGCATCGCGAGATAGAAGACCTTCGCGTAGACGTCCGGGGCGACGTCGAACTCGTGGCTGGCGCCCACGCCGGCGACGTCCAGATAGAAGGAGCCGGCTTGATTGACGACGGAGAAGTCCGCGATGCGCACCGTGTCGCCGGTGTCCGGGTCGGCCAGGGGCGGCCCCAGACGTCCGGTCAGGACCTCGCTGCCGTCCGCGGAGCGCCTCACCGCGAACGAGCCGCTGGCGCGGGAATCCGTGACGATCGCGATCTTGGCTCGCGCCGGCAGGTAGCCGACCTGGTCCACTTTGATGGACTCGTTCAGGGCCGGCCGGGCGCTTTCCGACTCCTGCGCGCAGCCCGCGAGGAGGAGCACGAGGAACCATCGGCAGGACCGCATGCCGCGGGCAGCGTAGCAGGGAATCGTGGCAAGATCACGCCCGGAAGCGCCATGACGGACGCGGCATCCGCACGACCGGACGGGCAGAGGGTCACGATACGCGACATCGCCGAGCACGCCGGCGTATCGGTCGCCACCGTCTCGCGCGTCCTCAACAACACGGTGCCGGTCGCGCGCGCGAAGCGCGCCGCGGTGATGGACGCGGTGGAGGCGCTCGGCTACCGCCCCAACGTGGTGGCCCAGGAGCTCGCGCGCGGACACACGCAAGCCGTAGGCATCCTGCCCCAGGGGATCTCGAACCCGTTCTACAGCCGTCTGCTCAAAGGCGTCGAACAAGGCTTGCGCGGCAGTGCGTATTACCCGCTCTTCGCCAGCGGGGAGCAGCCCGCGGAGCAGGCCTCGGCCCTCGAGCTGCTGCTCACCCATCGCGTGGAAGCGTTGATCCTCATGGGGGGCCACATCCCCGACGACGAGGTGCTCGCCGTCGCCAAAAGGCTTCCCGTCGTGACCATCGGGCGCACCATCCGCGGCCTGGAGCGCCGGTGCGTGCGCGTCGAGAACCACGAGGGCGCCTACCGGGCCACGCGCCATCTCCGCGACCTCGGCCATACCCGGATCGTTCACATCACCGGCCTTCCCTGGCACGGCGACGCGGTGGCGAGGCTCGAAGGCTACGTGAGCGCCCTCCGGGACACGGGGGTCGAGGTCGATCCGGCGCTCATCGTCGAAGGCGATTTCGAAGAGCAGTCGGGCCTCGCCGGCACCGAGAAGCTCCTCCAGGCCCGCGTGCCGTTCACGGCCATCTTCGCGGGGAACGACCAGATGGCCTTCGGCGCCGGCCTCGCCCTCTTCCGCCGCGGGGTGCAGGTCCCGCGCGACGTGTCGCTCATCGGGTTCGACGACCAGCCCAGCGCCGCCTACACGTGGCCGCCTCTCACCACGATCCGGCAGCCGGCGGTGGAGATGGGCTTCGCCACGGCGCGGACGATCCTCGACGAGCTGCGGGGGCGCGGCTTCGTCCAACCCACGTTCCACACCGACCTGGTGCTGCGGGCCTCGACCGCACCGCCGCCGCCCGCGGCCATCCGCGGCGGCGTACGGCACCGCCCGGGCCCTCGCGGCGTGTCCCGGCGCTAGCGACAGATGCCGATGAAGCTCGCGGCGCAGGCGGTGCCGGCCGCGCGGCCCACGCCTGCGGTCACGCCCGCGGCGTCCCCGCGCGCGCACCCTGCGCTGTGGGTCCCCTCGCTCTACTTCGCGATGGGCATGCCGATGACCGCGGTCACCGCGATGTCGGCGGTCATGTACAAGAACCTCGGCCTCTCCAACTCCGAGATCGCCCTCTACACGGGCTCCATGTACCTGCCGTGGGTGATCAAGCCGCTGTGGTCGCCGGTGGTCGAGATGTTCCGCACGAAGAAGTTCTTCGTCCTCTCGATGGAGCTGGTGATGGCGGCCACGCTGGGGGGCGTCGCCGCGAGCCTGCCGCTACCCGGCTATCTCCGCTGGACGATCACGCTCTTCTGGCTCACGGGCTTCGCGTCGGCCACCCAGGACATCGCGGCCGACGGCGTCTACATCAGCGCGATGAGCCACCGCCAGCAAGCGACCTACGTGGGCGTGCAGGGTGTGTTCTGGAACTTCGGCCGCGTCCTCGCCACCGGCCTCCTGGTGTCGCTGACCGGGTCGCTCCACGGGATGGGGCTGTCCTGGGCGCGGTCGTGGATGGCCGTGATGGGCGTGCTGTCGGCGCTGATGGCCCTGTCGTTCGCATGGCACCTGCGCGTGTTGCCGTCGGGCGGCCGCGCGGCCGGTCTGGGCGGCGCCGAGCGGGCCTCTCCTCGTGCGTTCCTGGACGCCTTCGCGAGCTTCTTCGCCAAGAAGAGCATCTGGACGATGATCGCGGTCGTCTACTTCTACCGGTTCGGCGAAGGGCTCATCGAGAAGATCGGGCCCCTCTTCCTGCTCGACCCGCGGGCGGTGGGCGGGCTCGGCCTGGACAACGTGCGCCTGGGCACGGTCAACGGCACCTATGGCACCGCCGCCTTCATCGTGGGCGCTCTGCTCGGGGGCCTCTTCGCCGCGCGGCTCGGGCTTCGGCGCTCGCTGTTCGTGCTGGCGCTGGCCGCGAACGTCCCCCACGCGACCTACTTGTATTTGAGCCAGGTCCGGCCGGAGACGCTGGGCCCCATTGCGGCCGCGGTGATGATCGAGAAGCTCGGCTACGGCTTCGGCTCCGTGGGGCACATGCTCTACATGATGCAGCAGGTGGCGCCCGGCCCCTACAAGACGGCCCATTACGCCTTCGCCACCGGCATCATGGGCCTCTGCATGATGTCGACCGGGATGGTGAGTGGCGCGCTGCAGGAGGCCGTCGGTTACCGGTCGTTCTTCGTGATCGTGATCGCGGTCTCCGCGCTCCCGCTTTTCTTCGCCTGGAAGGCGCCGTTCCCGGTCCGCGACCCGACGTCATGAGGTTGAGGCGAAGCGGCCTCGCCATCGCCGGGCTCATCGGGGTGGTGGCCATGGCCGGCGGCGAAGGTCCGCCGGCCGCGGAGGGCGTCCCCGACGTCAGCAACTGGAACCGGCGGCCGCCGGGCGCCGGCGACTACGAGATCGTCACGGAAGTCTCGGGCCGCGCGGAGGTGGCCCGCTTCATGGAGATCCCGCCGCCGGGCGCGGACCTCGCCGGCATCTGCGCCGCACGCAAGGAGGCCGAGACGGCCGCGCTTTCCGCGACCCAGCGCTACCTCGCCGATCTGGAGGCGACTCCGGCGGACCGCCGCGACCTGGTGGCCATCGCCGACGCCCATCGGGAGCTCGGGCAGCTCTTCGGCTATCAGGGACGCATGGACCCCGCCATCGCGGAGGTGGAGGCGGCGTATCGGATCGTCTCCGCGGACCCGCCGCGCGATCCCGCGTTCGTCGCGGCGCGCGGCTACCTCGAGGAGGTGCTGGGCGTGCTGCAGCTCCGGCGAGGCGAGCTGGAGAACTGCGTCCACGACCACAACGCCGCCCGCTGTATCTTTCCCATCCGCGGGCCCGGCGAGCACGGCCAGCCCTCGGGGTCCGCCGCGGCGGTGGAGTACTTCCGCCGCCGTCTCCGCCGCGACCCCGGCAACCTGGAGACGCGATGGCTGCTCAACGTCGCCAGCATGACGCTGGGCCGATACCCGGGCGACGTTCCGCCCGGTGTCCTCATCCCGCCGTCCGCGTTCGAGTCGGCCGACGATCCCGGGCGGTTCGTCGATACGGCCCGTGCGATGGGGCTCGACGCTCCGGGCGGCGCGGGGGGAGTGGTCGTGGACGACGTCGACGGCGACGGGCGCTTCGACGTGGTGGTGTCCAGCGTCGACCCGTGCGCGGCTCTCCGCTACTACCACAACGAGGGCGGCGGGACGTTTCGGGACCGCGCGGAGGCGGCCGGGCTCGCGGGCCAGCTCGGCGGGATCAACCTCGTCCAGACCGATTACAACAACGACGGCCGCCTCGACCTGTTCGTCATGCGTGGAGGCTGGCAGTTCCCGATGCGCAACTCCCTCCTGCGCAACAACGGCGACGGCACGTTCACGGACGTGACCGCGGAGGCGGGCCTCAGCCGCTCCGTGCACCGCACGCACGCGGCGGTGTGGGCCGACTACGACAACGACGGCTGGCTCGACCTGTTCGTCGGCCACGAGGAGAGCCCGGCCGCCCTGTTCCACAACCGGGGAGACGGGACGTTCGAGGACCGCGCGCGCGCCGCCGGGGTCGACCGCTCATCCTTTATTAAAGGGGCCGCCTGGGGCGACTATGACGGCGACGGGTACCCCGATCTCTACGTGTCGAACTTCGGCGGCGAGAACTTCCTCTACCACAACCAGGGCGACGGCACGTTCCGCGACGTGGCGCGCGAGCTGGGCGTAGCGAAGCCGGTCATGAGCTTCCCGACCTGGTTCTGGGACTACGACAACGACGGCCGTCTCGACCTGTTCGTGGCGAGCTTCATGCCGTCGGTGACGGAGGTGGTGCGCAACTTCCTGGGGCTGCCGGCCCAGGCCGAGTCGATGAAGCTCTACCGCAACACGGGCGCGGGGTTCGAGGACGTGACGCGAGCATTGGGGCTGGACCGAGTGGTGCCCACCATGGGCGCCAACTTCGGCGACCTCGACAACGACGGCTTTCTCGACTTCTACCTGGGCACGGGCGCGCCGTCGTACGCCGCCCTCATGCCCAACGTCATGTTCCGGAACCGGGCGGGCCACTCGTTCGCCGACGTGACCACGGCCACCGGCACCGGCCACCTGCAGAAAGGTCACGGGGTCGCCTTCGCGGATCTCGACGGAGACGGGAATCAGGATGTCTACGCCAACATCGGCGGCTTCGTGCCCGGTGACGCGTATCAGAAGGTGGTCTTCCGCAACCCGGGCCATCCCGCGAACCACTGGGTCCGGCTGCGCCTCGTCGGGGTCAAGTCGAACCGCGCCGCCATCGGCGCCCAGATCCGCCTGACCCTCGTGGGCGAGGACGGGCGGGAGGCCTTGCGCTACCGCGAGGTGTCGAGCGGCGGCTCCTTCGGCGCGTCGCCGCTCGCGCAACACATCGGG
>QHVJ01000119.1 GCA_003222275.1 Acidobacteriota bacterium
TCCTTCGGGAGGTGCTGCCCACCGAGTCTGCGCAGGTGAAGGACGCCGAGGAGCAGAGCATGGAGGACTTCGTGCTCGGGATGGACTTCGCCTTGATGGAAATGGAGTCCGAGACGCTGAAGAAGATCGACGAGGCCCTCCGGCGGCTGGAGGAGGGAACCTACGGTGACTGCGCCGAGTGCGGCCAGAAGATCGCCGAGCCGCGGCTGAAGGCGCTCCCTTTCGCCAACACGTGCCGCGAGTGCCAGGAGCATCGCGAGGAGGTCGCGGAGTCCGGGCGCCCGCATCCGCGCAGCGTCTTCGAAGAGGAGCCCGCCCCCGTGCCGCGCGGCCGCCCTCCCGCGCGCGCCTGACGATCCTGCGCCACGACTGGACGGTGTAAGTTTCGCGGAGCGCTTGGCACTCCGCAATGAGAATGTTGTACCGTGAGGGCCATGAAAGACGCCCCGGAGAAGGGGCCGCCCTCGCTTCTCCTCGTGGGCGGACCGCCCTCGGCGCGCGAGCGGCTGCGCGCCTCGCTCGGCCCGCGCTTCGAGGTCACGGAGCTTCCCGACGGGGCGGCGGTGGCCGCGCGCGTGCGGGAGCGGCCACCCGACCTCATCCTCACCGCGAGCCCTCCCGGCCAAGCGCTCGAGACGCTGCGCGAGCTTCGCTCCGACCCGGTGGCGCGCGCGGTGCCCGTGCTGCTGTGCGGCATCGACGGGGAAGAGGAGCGCGCGGAAGCCTTCGAGGCGGGGGCCGAGGACGTCCTTCCGGGAAACATCCGCGAGCGCGAGCTGCGGGCGAGGCTCGCGGCCCGGCTGGAAGCCGACCAGGCCCGCGGTGAGGCCGTGCGCCTGGAGGCGGCGGCGCGGACGGAAGCCGAGGCGTCGAACCGCGCGAAAGACGAGTTCATCGCCATGATCTCGCACGAGCTCCGGACGCCGCTCGGCGCGATCCTCATCTGGACCCAGCTCCTGCGGAACGAGCAGCTCGACGAGGCTGCGACCGCCCGCGCGCTCGGCATGATCGAGCGGAGCACGAAGACTCTGGCCCAGCTCATCGACGACCTGCTCGATGTCTCGCGCATCATCGCCGGCAAGCTGCGCATCGAGCCGCGCCCGGTGGACCTGCCCGCCGTCGTCGACGCCGCGCTCGCCGCCGCCCAGCTGCCGGCGGAGGGCAAGAACATCCGCATCGACTACGTGGTCGAGGCCTCCCTCGATCCGGTCTCCGGGGACCCCGGGCGCCTGCAGCAGGTGGTGGGCAACCTGCTCGCGAACGCGATCAAGTTCACGCCGGAGGGCGGACGGGTCGAGGTGAAGCTGGGACGTTCACGCTCCCACGCCCGGCTGGTCGTGAGCGACAGCGGCACCGGCATCGACCCGGCCTTCCTGCCGTACATCTTCGAGAGGTTCCGGCAGGCCGACAGCACGAGCACGCGCACGCAGAAGGGGCTGGGCCTCGGCCTCGCCATCACGCGTCACCTCGTGGAGCTGCACGGTGGAAGCATCGAGGCCTCGAGCCCGGGTCCAGGGGAGGGCGCGACCTTCACCGTCAACCTGCCGCTCCTCCTCTACCCCGCGCGCGCCGCCCCCGCCCGCGAAAGGGGAGAGGCGTCATCGGCCACGCTCGAGGGATTGCGGATCCTGCTCGTCGACGACGAGGACGATGCGCGCGAAGCGATGGCCGTCCTGCTGCGCCAGGCCGGCGCCGAGGTCATCGCGGTGCCGTCTGCCCCGCTCGCGCTGGCGGCCCTCGAGCGCGAGAAGCTCGACGTCCTCCTGAGCGACATCGCCATGCCCGGCGAAGACGGATACGCGCTCATCACCAAGGTGAGATCGCTGCCCGCCGCCCGCGGCGGCATGATCGCCGCGGCCGCCCTCACCGCATACGCCACGGCCGAGGACCGCGCCCGCGTCCTCCGCGCCGGTTATCACGGCCACCTCGCCAAGCCCATCGACCCCGGAACGCTGGTGAGGGCGGTCGCGGCACTGGCCGAGCGCTCACCGGCCGGATAGATCACTCCTCTCTCGGATTTCGTTGACAAAATCGCGGCCGACTGTCTATAGTGAAGGCTAGAAGTCAGTTTGGATGACACGGGACGGCGGGAAGGGGGTTCCACATGGCGCAGCGGGACAAGAAGAGCGACGAGACGCCGGACGAAGCGAATCCGGATCCGCTGTCGGGCGCAGCGGGATCACACCCGGTCGGGACGGGGATCGGCGCGGCCGGCGGCGCGGCCGCCGGAGCCTCCATCGGCGCCGTGGCCGGACCGGTGGGGGCCGCGGTAGGCACGCTCGTCGGCGCAGTTGCGGGCGGGCTGGCGGGCAGGGGCGCTGCCGAAGCGATCAATCCGACCGATCCCGCGACGGGCGTTCGGCGCGGCCACCCGGTGGGAGCGGGAGTCGGCGTCGCCACCGGCGCGGCTACGGGCGCGGCCATCGGCTCGGCCGTCGGCCCCGTGGGCACGGCAGTGGGCGGTGTCCTGGGGGCCGTGGCGGGAGGCCTCACAGGGGAGGGAGTGGCCCAGGCCGTCAACCCCACGGTCGAAGACGACTATTGGCGCCGCAACTACGCCTCTCGCCCGTACGTGACGCCGGGAGCCACCTATGAGACGTACCGGATGGCCTACCAGTTTGGATGGGAGTCTGGCCGCCGCTATCGCGGCCGCTTCTTCGACGACGTCGAAAGCGAGCTGCGCCGTGAGTGGGAGCGCACGGACCGCGAGATGTCCTGGGAGAGCGCGCGCGGAGCGGCGCGTGACTCATGGCAGCGGGTCGGTGCCCAGCAAAGGCCGGTCGGCGATCGCGACCGACGATAGCAGCGCGAGGCGCCGCACACCACGGCGGGACCCTTTTCGGGTCCGCCGTTTGCTTCTTCCTCCCACCCCACCATTGATGTAAAGTGTAGAAAGTAGGCTGCGCGGCTGCGGCTGCATGTGCGTCATGCAGGCGCAAGTCGGCGTAACGCCTTGGTCTGCATCGCTTTGACGCCTACGGCAAAATGGCTTGCTTCTTGCTATCAACCACGACTGACCGCCCGAAGGCCAAGACGAGCAATCCCTTCGACGCGAACTGCGCGGAGGCGCGATGCCGGTGGAGGTCGACGCTACGTCCGGCGGGGGCTGGCCCCGAGCCGGCGCGACGGGCGACTCACCTTCCGATGGGCCTTTGGGGACCGCGCTGTGCGTGGCCCAAACTATAGCGAAACGCCATGGTGGTGAAGTCCGACTCCGATCACGCAGCGACGGCGGCGCCTTCGTCGAGCTCCGCTTCCCGATCCCGGCCCCCCCGGCCTGAAGGGGCGATGCTCCACGCCCTCCTCGTCGACGACGACGTCAATTTCGCGCTCGGCCTCGCGGAGGTCGTCGGCCGCGAGGGCTTCGCCACCAAGACCGCCAACACGCTGAAGGACGCCAAGGCGGAGATCACGAAGTCGATACCCGACGTGCTCCTCGTCGACCTCCACCTGCCCGACGGAAGCGGGCTGGACCTGTTCAAGGAGCTCGAAGGGAGTCCGGGAGCGGAGATCATCCTCATCACCGGCCAGGCCACGGTGGACACCGCCGTGGAGGCGATGCGGCGCGGCGCCTCCGACTACCTCATCAAGCCGGTCGACTTCTCGCGGGTGAAGCAGGTCCTGACCAACGTCGCGCGCACCCGCGAGCTGAAGGAGCAGATCGGCAACCTCCGCGGCGAGCTGCGGAAGCTGGGGCGGTTCGGCCCGCTGATCGGAGCCTCGCCGCCGATGCAGCGCGTGTACGACCTGATCGCCAAGGTCGCCCAGACCGACGCGACCGTGATGCTGACGGGGGAGACGGGGACCGGCAAGGAGCTGGTCGCGGAGACGGTCCACAGCCTGAGCCGCCGCCACAAGGAGCCGTTCCTCCCCATCAACTGCGGCGCGGTCTCGCCCAACCTCATCGAGAGCGAGCTGTTCGGGCACGAGCGGGGCAGCTTCACGGGCGCCGATCGCCTGCACCGGGGCTATTACGAGCGGGCCCATCGCGGGACGCTCTTCCTCGACGAGATCACCGAGATGCCCGCCGAGCTGCAGGTGAAGCTCCTGCGCGTGCTGGAATCGGGCAAGGTGACCCGCATCGGCGGCAACGAATCCCTCACCTCGGACGTGCGCGTGATCGCGGCCACCAACCGCAAGCCGGAGGACGCGGTCGCCAAGGGCAAGCTCCGGGAGGACCTGCTCTACCGGCTCAACGTGTTCCCGATCCCGCTGCCCCCGCTGCGTGACCGGCGGGAGGACGTGGACCTCCTGGCCGAGCACTTCCTCGCGCTGCTCAACAAGGAGCACGATACCAGCAAGGAGTTCACGCGCCCCGCGCTGAACCGGCTGCGCAGCCACAGCTGGCCGGGCAACGTGCGTGAGCTGAAGAACCTGGTCCACCGCGCCTTCATCCTCGCCGAGGACCACATCGGCCTCGATTGCCTGCCGCTCGGCGTGCAGGAGAGCGCGGGCTCGAGCCTCAACCTCAAGGTCGGCACCTCCCTCGGGGAGGCGGAGCGCCGCCTCATCCTCGCCACGCTCGAGGAAGCCGAAGGGGACAAGAAGAAGGCGGCGGAGGTCCTCGGGATCAGCCTCAAGACGCTGTACAACCGTCTCAACGAGTACAAGTCGGCCTGACCGCCAAACGACTCTTTCCGCTTTTCGGCGTCACGATCGGCATTCTGGCGTCGGCCATCCTGGCCGAGTCGATTCTCCGCTTGTGGGTCTGGATCGGCGTGCCCCCCTCCAACGGGTTCATCCGGTTCATGAAGACGGCGGAAGGTGTGCCGAGCCGCAGTCCGCTGTTTCGCCCGAGCGGCGATCCCAGCCTGGGAATCGAGTGTGTGCCGAATAGCCGGCGGGAAGGGATCCGGATCAATTCGTGGGGCTTCCGGGGAGACGAGGTGGCGGAGCGACCGGCGCCGGGTGTCGTCCGCATCGCCGTGGTTGGCGATTCGGAAACCTTCGGCCCCTCGCTGCCCGAAGAGCAAACCCTCCCCGCCTGTCTGGCATCGACCCTGAACGCGGCGAGGGGAGCCGGGCGATATGAGGTCCTCAATCTGGGCGTCCCCGGATACAACACGCTTCAAGAGTTGAGGGTCGTCGAGACCAGGCTGCCGCGCCTTCATCCCGACGTCGTGGTTCTCTACTATGTCTTGAACGACGCGGAGGTCACGCCCCGAACGATCCTCTTGCGCGGGGGCTGGTTCCGATCCCTGTACCTTTCTCTCTTCGCATCCTACTTATCAAAGGCGCGGTGGCCGGCGGATGTCCTGAACCTGCGGAGCGAGATGACCATCGTCGACTATTATCATCACCTGTACGAATCGGATTATTACGAAACGACGAGGAAGCTGATCCTCGAGATGGCAGCCGTTCTTCGGGAGAGAGGCGTTCGTTTCGTCCTCGTCATCGCTCCGGAAGTGTATGGGATCGGGGGTTTCAAGAGGTATCCGTACCGCGACATTCATGCCCGGCTGGCGCGGCTGGCGTCGCCGGAGCTGGAAGTGGTGGATCCGTTGGATCGGCTCGCCGCCGCGGGGAAGAGACCTCATCGCTACTGGGTCAACGATGGCGACCCCCACAAGAACGAGGAGGCGAATCGGATCATCGCGGCGGAAGTGGCGGAGGCGCTTCTCAGGACGGAGGCGGGCCCACGCCCGTAGAAGCGAGCGAGGGGTCTAACCCGGGCGAGCGAGATGGGGGGAGCTAAAACGCCTGGCCCAGCCCGAACCAGATCTGATAGCCGCGATCCGGCAAGACGCCTATGGGGAGCCGCCGGCGGTTCAGCGGGAAGGCCACGTCCACGCGGACGAGGCCGATGGCGGACCCGTAGCGCAGGCCGAAGCCCACCGAATGCCGCAGACTGAGGCTGAAGTCCTTGATGCGGTCGAAGACGTTGCCCCCGTCGTAGAAGACCGCGCCGCCGATGTTCCGTGGCCCCGCAAAGCGCAGCTCCTGGTTGATCACCACCACCGCCTCGCCGCCGACCGGCTCCAGTGTCAACGGGTCCAGCTCACCCAGCACGTCGGTCGCATAGCCCCGCACGCTGTTCGCGCCGCCCGCCCGAAAGCGCTCGGAGAACTCGCGGGTGAAGCCCGGCACCCGCTGGCCGTTGAAGCCTGCGGCCAGGCCCAGCCGATAGCCCTGGGCCCAGGTCAGCGAGGTGCCGAAGCGGCGCGTGAGGAACGCCTGGCCGAACCCCTTGATGAAGGAGAAGTCCGATCCGAGGCCGGAGTGGTCCAGCTCCATCGTGACGCTGTAGAACTGCCCGTGGAGCGAATCGAGGGGGTTGTCGCGCGTGTTGTAGACCGCGGAGGCGTCGAGCCCGGCCACCCGGGGTACGATCGGGATCGCGAAGATGGGCGACGGCACCGTGACCTGCTTGAAGCGATAGCCGTAGAGCAGCTCCAGCGGATGGAACAGGTGGACGGCCTGCTGGACCTGGGCGCCCTTCTGCACCGCGATGATCGGCTCGGTGGGGGGCGACGGAGGGGGCGGCAGCTCCTGGGCGAGCTCCTCGCGGAGACGGAACACCGAGGCGGTGAGGTCGCCTAGACGCCATAGCGAAGGAACGTGGAGCGAGAGCCGCGTCTCGCGGAGCTGACGGCCGGCTCGGTAGCGGCCGCCCACGCTGTACCCGCTGCCGAAGAGGTTGCCCGCCTCCGCGTCGACGAGGCCGCTGGTGCCCTCCTGCGTGTTGTAGCGCAGGTCGTACGACAGCTTGTAGGGCGCCGCTTCTTCCAGCTCGATCTTGATCGGCGCCGGGTTGCCCGGCTCGGCCACCACCACCGCTCGCGAGAAAACGCCCAGGTCGAGGAGCCGGCGTTCGAGGTTGGAGAGCTTGCGAGGGTCCAGCGGCTCGCCCGCCTTGAGGTCGATCTGGCTGCGTACGAGGCCCTGCCGTGTGCGCTGAAGGCCCGTGATGGTGATCGGTCCCACGACGGCGGTCTCGCCCTCCGTGATCTTGAACGTGAGGACGAGGTCGGAGCCGCTCGGCGTCAGTACCGGGACGACCCGCACCGCGGGGTGGCCCGCACGCAGGTAGAGATCCCGCAGGCGCAGCACGGCCACGCTGACGGCGTTGGCGTCGTAGGGCAGGCCGGGCTCGATGGCCGCGAGCCTGCTCAGCTCTTCCTCGGTTCTCGTGGCGCCCTCGAAGCGCACCTGGGAGACGACCGCGGCCGGCCCCTCCTTGATCGGTACGACGATGCGCACCTGGCCGCCCTCTTCCGCCACGCGCGTGGGGCCGATCTCGGCGGTCAGGTACTGGCGTTCTTGATAGGCGGCCTTGATGCCGCGCTCGGCGTCCTTCGGGTTGCTGACCAGGTTGGCCATCCCGCCGGCCGCCTTCTCCAGCTCCGAGGCGCTGAGCACGGTGGCGCCCGGAAAGCTCAGCTCGGCTACCGTGAGCTTCGGTCCCTGCTTCACCGTGAAGAGCATCGTCCGGCCGGCGCCCTCCAGTATCTCGGACGTGTCGACGATGGCCTTCAGGTAACCACGCCGGTGCAGCTCGTCGAGGAGAGACTGCCGCCCGCGCTCCTGGGCCTCCTCGTCGAACAGCGAAGACAGGATCACCTTGCCGATGTCGGGCGGGTTGTCCATGCCCTCCACCCGCCAGGTGTGCTTGGGTCCCGGCCGCACGTGGAAGGTGGCAACGCCTCCCTCGAGGGCGGGCTCGACGATCGCCTCGAGATATCCCTGCTGGACCAGGTACTCGCGCAGCAGGTCGCTGTCGTTCTGGAGGTCGAAATAGCTGACCGTCTTGCCGGGCTTGGCCGTCTTGACTCGCCCCAGGAGCTGGGCCTCGGTGAGGCCGGTTCCGAGCTCGGGGGGCTGTCCGGCACGGTCGCCCTCGAGCTTCACCGCCTGCAGCTTGGTGCGCTCGAACTCGCCGGAGGGCGCGGGGCGCTTGCGCCCTCCAAGGAGCAGACGCTGGCCGGCTCCGTAGGTGAAGGTGCCGTCGTCGAGGCGCCTCAGCGTGAGCAGCAGCTCGCGGCCGGGGTTGAGCCGGAATTGGGCCTGGTAGTACTGAGCCTCGGGAGAGTTGAGGCCGAAGGAATACACGAGCCGGACGCGCGGCGTCACGTCCTTGCTGAATGTGAACCGTGCTCCCGGATCCGCCTCCCGGCTGAGCAGCTCCGGCTGGATGTCCACCGTGTCGAAGCCGAGGTCCAGCAGTCCGTGCGCGATCTCGCGCGTGAACTTCTCGGCGAACAGCGCCGCCGCCTGCTGCCCGACGATGCGGCCCCCGCTGCTGAGGCTGGTTCCGGTGTTTCCGGTGGCGATCAGGCTGACGAGCTCTTCCTGCGACAGCGCCTGATCCGAGCTGATGTTCACCGTGGGCAGGTCGAGGGTGCCGCCCACGTTTACGGTGACCAGGACGTCGTCCAGCCGGTCGCGAACCTTCACGTTGCGAATCTCCGTCGTCGCCCGGATCGAGATGTCGGGCTGAGTGGTGCCGTTGTAGGTCAGGCTGCCGCTGTCGATCGTGAACTCGCGGCCCTGGATGACCGCCTTCCCGCCCGGCATCAGCTCCAACCGGCCGAACGGCGCCGGCGTGTCCAGATCGCCCCTCACCGACCAGGACCCCGTGGCCTCGAGCTGGGCGAGATTGTTCCGGACGATCATCGGGTTCTCGGTATCGACGGAGACGTTGAGCGCGATCGCCTGCAGGAACCGGCTGGGCGTGTGGGGAGACGGGGGGACGGCCGGTGCGAACAGGCCCTCGCCGATGAAGATGTCGGCGTCGTAGAGCGCGCGCTTCACCTTGATCGCGCCGGCGAGGAGCAGGCTTCCCGGCTGTCCGGTCAGCTTCAGGTCGGCGTCGATGCGGGCCTTGATGTCGGCGAGCCGGTTGGTGGCGCGGTGAATGCCGCCGATCGGGTAGCGCACCGCCGCGTCCCGCGCCGTGAGCGTGACGTCGACGTCGGCCACGCTCAGGCCGGCGATGGCGGCCGAACCCGTCATCGTGAGCTCTCCGCCGCCGAGCTTGCCCGTCATGTTCTGCAGGGTGATCCGGCGCCCGTCGAGGGTGAGCGTGCCGTTGACGTCGGTGAGGGCCTGGGGCACCTCGCGCACGCGCAGGGTGGCGCCGCGCACCTCCACGGTGCCGCGGGAGGCGGGAGACGAGAGCGGGCCCGAGACCGAGACGTCGACGTCGGCCTGCCCTTCGAGCGACGCCTCTTCCAGCAGCGGCGAGAGCGCCCGCAGCTCGAGCATCCCCTTGCCGGAGGCGTCGATCGTGCGGTGCACGAGGTCTGCGCTGCCGGTGGCCCGGAAGACGCCGCCCCCGGCAGTGACGGTTACGGCTTCCGAGCTGATCTGCCCGCCCTCGACGTGGATCCGGAGGGGGGAGATCTCGAAGGGAAGGTCCTGGACCCGCAGCGTCGTGGCCGGCACGTCGAGATCCCCGCTCAGGCTGGCGGGCGACAGGACGCTGCCGTGGAGGTCCAGCCGCCCGGCCAGCGTCCCCGTGACCCGTGAGGGATGGTCCGGCCGCATCTCCTCGAGCATCTGCTGGACGTCGATGGCCTCCCAGCGCACCTGCATCCGCGCCTCGCCCGCCGTGAACCCGAAGTCGGCCGCGCGGATCTCACCGAGGACCGTGGAGAGAGGAATGTCGCCGGTGAGGACCACCGTTCCTCCCGCGACCTGCGCGGTGATGCCGTCGGTCCGGATCACGTCTCCCTGGAGGGCCACCTGGCCGGACGGGATCGCCATCACGGGCATGCCCGGACGCGCGAAGCGGACGCCGGAGAGGTTCAGGGTTCCCAGTGGCGACGGCCGCCGCATCGTGCCGGTGAGGCTGACCAGGCCCTGGACGCGCCCCGCCAGCGTCCATCCGGGGCTCGTCGGCAGGGAGGCGAGATCGACGTCGAGGTCGGCGTGGAGGTCGAGGCCGCGGTCGGCGGCGAGCCCGAACCGCTCGCGGGTGGCGGGGTCGTTGATGAGCGCGGCGAGCGGCACGCGTCCCGAGATGTTCATCGTCCCCCCGGGCAGGCTGGCCCGGATGCCCGAAGTGAACACCTCGTCGCCCTGGACCGTCACCTCGCCGTCGGCGACCTGCACGAGCGGCCAGCCGGGACGCTGCACGGTTACCCCGGACAGCGTCACGGCTCCCTCGCCCCGGGGCCGGTCCAGGCTTCCGCTCACGGTGACGTCGCCGCGGAGGCGCCCGGTCGCCGTCCAGCCCGGCGGAAGGGACAGCTTGGTGAGGTCGGCGTCGATCGTTCCTTTGAGCGAGACCGGGGCCTTCGGCTCGAGGCCGACCCGGCCGGAGCCCTGGAAGGAAACGCCCGGCGCTTCGAGCTGCAGGTCCTGGACCTCGACGCCGCGATCGCGGGACGTGACGGTGAAGGGCCGCGCGGCGCGAACGGTCATGGTCCCGCTCCTCACCTCGACCGCTTCGAGGCGCGCCTGCACGACCGCCTGGCGCGGGCTGGCCACGGGCATCGTCACGTTCACGGTGCCGCTCGCGATGCCGGCCAGGGGCCGCCCGGGGGAGATCAGCGGCTGAAGTGGCTCGAGGGGACTGTTGCTCAGGTGCAACGTCGCTACGAGCTGGCGACGATCGAGCCGCCCCTCTCCCGTCAAATTGAGCTCGGGGGCCTGGAGGGTGAGCTGCGCGACTCCGGCCGTGCCCCGGAGATCGACGAGGAGTGTCCCGACTGTCGCTCCGGCCCAGACGACGTCTCGGCCCTCGAGCCGGCCGGTGCCCGAGAGCCGGTCGAGGGGACCGGAGGCGTTCAGCGTCAGGCTCGCCTGTCCCTTCGCATCCGGCGAGAGGCCGGCCAGGTCCAGCGAAGGGGCGCTGAGGTCGAGCCGCTGCACGAATGAGCGGCGCATTTCCGCCTTGGCGGTGATCGTTCCGCCGAGGGCCTCGGCCGTCAGGTCCACGAGCGCGGCGCCCCGATGCGACCGGAAGGTGCCCTTGACGGGAACAGGCTCGACGCCGCCCGCAGTGCGAAGCTGCGCCGTCCCCTGAAGGCTCCCGTCGACGGCGGCAGGAATCACTCCGCGTGCCTGGCCGTTGCCGCTGAGGCGGACCGCTTCGAGCCTCGGCACGGACGTCCCTCCCCGGCGATCGGCGTCCACGTTCAGCGTCCAGCGCAGGTCCACGAAGCGGTCGCGGGGTCGGACGCGGCCGGAGGCGGCGCCGCGGGCCTTCAACCCGTAATCCGTGAAGGCCTGCCCGTCGGCGGCCAACGTCGCCCTCACGTCGATGCCCGATCGCAGGTCGCCCGAGCCCGAGACGTCACCCGAGAGGGCGCCGCTGAACGGCACGCCGAGGTTGACGCCCTGGCGGGCGAGCTTCCGGGAATCCACGCCGCTGAAGCGCACACGGCCCTGAAGCCGGGAGCCCTCGAACGTCACGTCGGTCTGCGATTGCCCCCCGAAGCCGGCCAGCGCGAGGCTCACGACGGCACGGCCCTCTCCCTCCGCGTAGTAGCCGAGGCGGCCCGAGGCGCGGTCCACGGGCCAACCCGCCAGGCGCAGGCCGGAGCCATTGACCTGCGTCTCGATGTGGAGGGCGTCGGCGGGCTGGCTCAGGCGGCCGGAGAGAGCGACGCGGCCGTCCATGGCCGGCAGTGCCTCGATCTGACGGAGGTCGCGCAAGCCGAGGTCGACGTCGAGCTTGAGATCGGGATGGAGCACGCCGACGCGACCGAGGGGCCCGGACAGCTTGACCCGAGTCAGCGGCGTCCCGCCCTCGAAAGACTCGACCTCTACCTCGAGCTTGGACGACGCCTTGAGCCGCGCCTGGGTAGGGATGAACTGCAGCGGCTGGGCCCGGTTCCACAATCCGCCCGAGCTCGCCACCTGCAGGACGCCGTCGAAGCCGACGGGTCCATCGAGCGCGACGTCGCGCAGGATGAGCTCGCCGTTGGGCGGGGGTGGAGCATAGGTCACGGTGCCGCCGGTCACCTTCACGTTGTGGATGAGCATGGGCTGCCGGATCGTGGGCTCCTTGGCCGGCCCGGGAACCGGATGGAGGTGGAGACGGGGGTTCTCCATCCACACCGAGTTGAGGACGAGTTCGCGGCCGAAGATGAAGCCGGCGGCCAGCGCGACTCGGGCATGGGGGATCTCGAGCCGGTAGGTGGGGCCCTCGATGACGAGGTCCCACACCTCGGCCCGCAAGCCTCCGGGCACGACCGCGATGCGCTTGATGGAGCTCTTCGGTCCCAAGGCCGCGCGCAGCCGCGCCTCCAGCGAGCTGCGGAGCATCTCCTGCGGGAACCATCCGAGGGCGAGGAGGGCGACGATGACGACAACGACGCCCAGGATGAGGAAGACGACAGTCCGCTTTCTCAACGGGCTCTCACGAGGTGCCTATGTCATTATCTTGCCCCGGTTTCCCGGGGAGGGGGACGCGCCCTCCGGCGATCACGTCAATTCGTCTGACATACATGACACCGCACAGAAAATCTGGCTATATTATGTCAATGGGCTACCCTCCATCTCCTGCATATCCCTCGCGTGCGGTAACGCTCTCGGGAGCCGATCTCGACGCGACGGCCCTGCTCGCCCGCGATCATGAGCATCTGCAGCGCCTGCTCCAGGAGCTGGCGGAGGCCGCCGCCGAACGGGCCTTCGACCGGAAGAAGGTCCTGTTCCGTGCCTTCAAGGCGGCTCTACAGGTCCACGCCACCGGCGAGGAGGAGGTCTTCTATCCCGCCGTGATGAAGCTCCGCTCGGCGTGGGCGCGGGAGGCGGTGCGAGAAGCCCTGGAAGAGCACCAGGCGGTCGACAGCATCGTCGCCGAGATCGACCAGATGGAGCCGGAAGACGGCCAGTACGACGTCAAGGTCGAAGGGCTGCGCGCCAGCGTCGAGCACCACATCGGTGTCGAGGAGCGCGCCATGTTCGCCGAGGCGCGCAACCACCTCACGGATGACCGTCTGCAAGCACTCGGCCGCCGGATGATCAGCCTCCGCGAGAACCTTCCCGGTCCGGCCCTGGCGCCCGAGCTCTAGCGCCGCGCCTCCGGGTCGCGCACGAGCAAGGCGAGGGCGAACCGGTTCGCCTGGTCGGCATGCCATTGGCCGAGCCTCAGGCCCGTGCCCGGAAGCTTTGCCTCGAGCGATGCCCGCGAATACTTGCAGCTGATCTCCGTGCGTATCTCGTCGCCGGGAGCGAGGCGCAGGTCGACGCCGGCGCCGGGGATGCGCACCCCCTGGGCGCGGCGCGCACGCAGGCGCATCTCGATCCACGCGTTCTGCTCGTCGTAGAAGGCCACGTGATCGAAGGCCGACGGATCGAAGTCCGCCCCCAGGCGGTCGTTCATCACCTGGAGGATGTTGCGATTGAAGCGGGCGGTGACTCCGGCCGCGTCGTTGTAGGCCGCCTCCAGCACGCGTTTGTCCTTGACGAGGTCGATGCCGACGAGGAACCCGTCGCCCTCCTCGAGGAGATCGGCCACGCGGGCGAGGAAGGCAGGCACATCCCGGGGATGGAGGTTGCCGATCGTCCCGCCGAAGAGCGCGGCGATCCGCCCGCCGCCCGGCCCCACCCCGGCGAATCCCTGCGTGAAGTCACCGACGACACCCCGCACGCGCGCCTGCGGGTAGTCGCGCCCCAGCGCCCGCACCGACTGCTCCAGGTCGCGCTCGTTGATGTCGAAGAGCACGCAGCGCTCGAGGTGCCCGGCCCGGGCCATGGCGTCGAGGAGCAGCCGGATCTTCCGCCCCGACCCCGAGCCCAGCTCGACCAGCTCCCGCGCTCCGACCGCCGCCACCACCTCGTCGGCGACCCGCTCCAGGACGCTCTCCTCGGTCCGCGTCTGGTAGTACTCCGGCAGCCGGGTGATTTCCTGGAAGAGCCGGCTCCCGCGGTCGTCGTAGAAGTACTTGCAGGGGAGGGAAGGCGGGTCGCCCGCCAGCGCCGCCCGGACCTCCGCCCCCATGTCGGCCCCGGCCTCGGCCCCGGAGGTGTCGTTGATACTGACTTTTCCTTGACAGGTCATGTCGAGAGCCTATTATGTGTCAAAGGGCGTCTCTCGAAGGGAGGCTGGCATGCAAATCAAGGAAATCATGACGACGGGTGTCGAGGTCGTTCGGCCCGATGAGACGCTGCAAGAGGCGGCGCGCAAGATGAAGTCCATCGACGTCGGCCCGCTGCCCGTCTGCGACGGCGAGCGCCTCGTCGGCATGATCACGGACCGCGACATCATCGTGAGGGCTACCGCCGAGGGACGCGATCCCAGGACCACCCCGGTCAAGGAAGCGATGACGCCAGGCGTGGTCTACGTCTACGAGGACCAGGACATCGAGGAAGCCGCCTCGCTCATGAAGGAGCGCCAGATCCGCCGTCTGGTGGTGCTCAACCGGAACAAGCGGCTCGTGGGGATCCTGTCCCTGGGCGACATCGCCGAAGAGACCGACGACGAGCTGCTCTCGGGCGAGGTGCTCGAGGGCGTCTCGGTCCCCTCCCGGCCCTTGCGCGGTCAGCGGCGCGACTCCTGAGGCTTCATGGTCTGCGGGCATCCCGCCTGCCGCTGTAGGAGCGACGTCGGGCTCGAGCGCAACGGCCGGCATTATTGCAGCGAGTACTGCGCCGAGCAGGAGGGCGACAACCCTCTCGCGCCGTGTCCGTGCGGCCATCTGGGTTGCTCCGCCGGCGTCGTTGCGTCCGCCAACTAGTCACAGCTCCATCAGGTCCCGGCCGACGACGACTTCGCCCTCGAAGTGGGCGCGCACGCCGGCCGTCCACATCTCGTCGGTGATCGAGGGATCGTCCCCCGGCACGAAGTGGGAGAGCACCAGCGTCTTCACGCCGGCGGCGGCGGCGATTCGGCCCACCTCGGCCGACGGCGTGTGGCTGGCGACGAGGTGCGCCCGAAGGCGCGTTGCATGGGGCTCATTCCCGACGAGGTGGTCCACGCCGGGCAGGTACAGGACCTCGTGCACCAGGACGTCGGCGCCCTTCGCCAGCGTGACGAGGCTCTCCGACGGCGCAGTGTCGCCGGAGATCACGATGGACCGGTCGGGCGTGTCGAACCGGTAGGCGAAGGCGGGCCGGATCGGCGGGTGATCGACGAGCGCGGCGGTGACCTTCACGCCGGCCTGCTGCCGCACCCGTCCGCCCGCGGTGATCTCGTGCGGCACGACCAGGCCCGTGAAGGGCGGGCGCCCCTCGTCGGCGATGCGGATGGCGATGTCGACGGCATTCATCTCGGCGACGAGGCCCGTCATCTTCGCGAGGGGCGGAGGGCCGTAGGCGTCGACGATCGGCTTCAAGCCATCGATCCAACCGAGCAGGAGCAGGTTGCCGTAGTCGGCGTTGTGATCGGAGTGGTGGTGGGTGACGAAGACGGCGCGTATCCGGGACAGCGCAACGCCGGCGAGCGCCATCTGGCGGGCGACGCCGTCGCCGCAGTCGACGACGTAGGCGTCGTCGCCGACCAGGATCACCTGCGCCGGCGCTGACCGGAGGCGCTTGGGAGACGGGCCGCCGCCGGTGCCGAGCAGGATCAGGCGCGTGCGGCGGACCCTCCCCCCTCCCGGAGAGGGTTGGGTTGAGGGTAGGACCGCCGCGAGTCCCAAGGCGAGAAGGAACTCGCGGCGCGCGAGGGGCATACGCCGATAGTCTACCGGTGCGCCACCTCGTCGTTCACCTGCAGGCTGCGCACCATCCGCGAGAAGACCGGGGCCATCGCTGCGTACTCCCGTCCGGGGGCGATGAAGAGCGAGTAGATCACGTGCCCGTCGGGCAACTGCCGCGTGAACACCGTGACCCGCTCCTCTTCACCCGTGACCGGCGAGCGCCCGGAGAGGACCTGCGACAACGCCGGGGCGCCGTCGATCGTCTCCCGGCGGCGCGAGCCGCTCGGCCGCAGATGCGAGTTGGACTGCGTGATCTGCGTCACGAGGTCCTGCGTGGCCTGGTCGAGGGTCGGCTCCCGACGGCTGCTCGTGGCCTGGAACGGGTCGTAGTGGTTGACGATGACGCCGTAGATGATGCTCTGCTGCCCGTTGCCGGTGTCCACCACGCCGCCGTTGGGGACGATCGTGACGCCGTACCCGTTGTCGGGCTCGTACGACCGCCAGTTGTCGGGGTACTGGATCGTGAAGAAGCCGTCGCGCTGGCGGTAGGTGGCCAGCCGCGAAGACGGGGCCTCGATCTGCCCGGCCTGTCCGTAGCCGCCGTTGGCGGGGTAACGGTCGTTGGCCGGATAGCGACCGTTGGCGCGCCCGTTGTCGGGATAGGTGCCGTCCGCGGGGTAGGTCCCGTCGGAGCGCCGGTTGCGTGAGCCGGTGTTGCCGGTATTGCGCCCCTGCCCGCGGGCGATGTCCTGCATGCTCGGGGCGCGGCCCATCCCGCGAAGCTGCGACTGCACCTGCGCGAACCCACCCACTTCGCTGCTGCTTCTCACGGCGCCGATGCGTTGCGCCTCCTGGCGGATGCGCGTCTCGCGGTCCGCGGCGGCGGGATGGTCGCTGAAGAACGTCGCCAGGCGGCCCGGGTCGCTCTTCTGCTGGTTGCGCAGGACCTGGAAGAAGTCGGCCATCGACCGCGGGTCGTACCCGGCCCGCGCCATGATCTGTGCGCCCACGGTGTCGGCCTGGTACTCGTCGTCGCGGCTGAACTTGAGGAAGAGCGCGTTCAGGCCCAGGCCGCCGATGACCTGGAACACCTGGCTCGGGTTGCCGCCCCGGCCGAGCAGGCCGCCGAGGATCCCGATCCCCGCCTGGGTCATGTAGGCCTTCGAAGCCTGGTGCGTTCCGTGCCGGAGCGCCACGTGCGCCATCTCGTGGGCGAGGACCGCGGCCAGCTCGGGCTCGGTGCGCGCGGCCTCGATCAGCCCGCGGTTGACGTACATGAACCCGCCCGGCAGCGAGAACGCGTTGATGTCCGATGCGTTGACGACGCGGATCTGGTACGGATACTTCGCCCCGGGCGCGGCCGCGGCCAGCCGGCGGATGATCTCGGTCGCGTAGCCCTCGACGCGGCGGTCGTTGAGCAGCGGGAGCTGGCGTTCGGCCTCGGCGGCCGACTGCCGGCCGATCTCCACGTCCTGCTGCTCGCTGAAGAGGTTGAAGCCTGGCTTGACCTGCGTCGGCTGGGCGAACAGCGGCGTGGACGCGACGGTCACGACCGTCAG
>QHVJ01000120.1 GCA_003222275.1 Acidobacteriota bacterium
CTTCAGGTTCAGCGTGTCGAAGGCCGTCTCCGGCAGGAGCAGGTCCACTCCGCCGTCGGCGAGGCCGCGGACCTGGTCGTAGTACGCGGCCTCGAGCTGCGCGAAGGTCACCTGCCGCGCGCCGGGATCGTTGACGTCGCGGGACATCGACGCGCTGCGCGTCATCGGCCCGATGGCGCCGGCGACGAAGCGCGGGCGTGCCGGCTCCCGGGCGACGGCCGCGTCCACGGCCCGGCGCGCGACCCGCGCCGCGGCCAGGTTGATGTCGTAGGCCGCCTGCTCGAGGCCGTAGTCGGCGAGCGAGATCGCCGTGGAGTTGAACGTGTTGGTCTCGACGATGTCCGCGCCCGCCTCGAGGTACTTCCGGTGGATGCCCTCGATGATCCCCGGCTGTGTGATCGACAGCAGGTCGTTGCAGCCCCTGAGCTCGCGCGGATGGCTCGCGAACTCCTTCCCGCGGTAGTCCGCCTCCTGGAGCTTGTGGGCCTGGATCATCGTGCCCATCGCTCCGTCGATGATGAGGATGCGCTGCTTCAGCAGGTCCGTGATCGCGGCCATTGACCCCCGAGTTTACCAGGGGTTGGCCAATGGCCGGAGGCTATGACGCAGGGCGCCGATGGCGCGACCGGCGCGCGGACAGGCGGCGACCCTCCTTCTCTGTTGCCGTCATCGAGCCGAAAAGTTCCCGCGCGGCGTCGCAACGGGTGGACAGCTTCCTGTCCTTCTTAATAGACAAGAAGTCGCCGCCCGTTACGGCTCCGCCCGCGCAACTCCCTCTTTGCACTAGAACCACCAGCGCGCGCGCCCGTGGCCTGCGCCTTGCTATGCGGTCCGTTCGGGATCCTCTCGATACCGGAGGAAGCAAATGCACGCCATGCGCTCGACACCACGGCTCACGGTCCTCGTTACTGCCGCCACGCTGGCCGCCCTCTGCGTCGCCGCGCCCGCGGGCGCGCAGTACTTCGGCCGCAACGCCGTCCAGTGGGAGAGGCAGAAGTTCGAGGTGCTGAAGACGCAGCACTTCGACGTCTACTACTACCCTGAGGGCCGGCTGGCCGCCGAGCAGGTCGGCCGCATGGGCGAGCGCTGGTACACGCGGCTCAGCCGCATCCTCGGCCACGAGATGAAGGAGCGCCAGCCGGTCATCCTGTACGCCAGCCATCCGCAGTTCCAGCAGACCAACACGTTGGGCGGAGCGCCCGGGGAGGGCACGGGGGGCGTGACGGAGGCGTTCAAGCGCCGGATCGTCCTTCCCGTCGGCGGGTCGCTGGCGGAGACGGACCATGTCCTCGGCCACGAGCTGGTGCATGCGTTCCAGTACTCGATGACCGGCCAGGGCAGGATATCGGACTCGAACTATCCCTCTGCGCTGCGCATGCCACTGTGGTTCATCGAGGGGATGGCGGAGTACCTCTCGATCGGGCCGAGCGACCCGCTGACCGCAATGTGGATCCGCGACGCTGCCCGCCAGGAGAAGGGGCTCCCCACGATCGGCCAGCTCGAGAGCGCGCGCTACTTTCCTTATAGATACGGGCAGGCGCTCTGGGCCTACCTCGCCGGGCGCTACGGCGACCGGATCTTCGGCCAGATGCTGCGCGCCATCGGGCCGCGCACCAACGACGCGGAGACGGTGCTGAAGACGGTGCTGCACGCGGACGCGAAGGCGCTGACGAAGGACTGGCACGCGGCGATCAAGGAGGCCTGCCTGCCGGTCATCACCGGGAAGAAGGACCCCGACGCCTACGGCGTGGCCCTCGTCACCGAGAAGCGGCAGGGCGGAAAGCTCAACGTCGGCCCTGTCCTGAGCCCCGACGGCTCCCGCCTGGCCTT
Organism: Acidobacteriota bacterium; assembly: GCA_003222275.1. Lineage (GTDB taxonomy): Bacteria > Acidobacteriota > Vicinamibacteria > Fen-336 > Fen-336 > AA32. Next base: position 1,831 of record QHVJ01000120.1, read on the forward strand.
CCTGTCCGAGCGCGATCTCTTCTCCGTGGAGCTGTACGTGCAGGACACGCGCACCGGCAACGTCACCAAGCGGCTCTCCCGCACCGTGGTCGATCCGCATCTCGAGAGCCTCCAGTTCATCGAGTCGAGCGGTGCCTGGGACCCCGCTGGAAAGCGCTTCGCGCTGGGCGCCGTGGCCAAGGGCCGTCCGGTGCTGGTGATCATGGACGCGGACGGCGGCAAGCGCCAGGAGATCCCGTTCCCGACGCTCGGTGAGATCTACACCCCCAACTTCTCGTCGGACGGACGCTTCATCGCCTTCTCCGCTCTCGCCGAGGGCTTCACCGACCTGTTCGTGTACGACCTCCAGGCGGGCGCGCTGCGGCGGCTCACCCACGATGCGTTCGCGGACCTGCAGCCGGCCTGGTCGCCCGACGGGAAGTCCATCGCCTTCGTCACCGACCGCTTCTCCACGAAGCTCGACGACCTCGACCCCGGCAACTATCGGCTGGCCTCCGTCGACATCGCCAGCGGCGCGGTCAGCGCCCTGCCGGCTTTCAGCCAGGGCAAGCACATCAACCCCCAGTGGTCCGCGGACGGGACGAGCCTCTACTTCCTTTCCGACCGTACGGGGATCACGAACGTGTATCGCGTGGACGTCGCCTCCCAGAAGCTCTACCAGCTCACCGACCTCCTGAGCGGGGTCAGCGGCATCACGGCCCTCAGTCCCGCCCTCACGTCGGCGGCGGGGACGAACCGGCTGGCCTACAGCGCCTACGACGAGGGCCGCTACGAGATCTACGCGATCGAGGGCGCCGACAAGCTCGCCGGGTGGGAAGCGCCGCGCGAGGTGGACGCGCATTACGCGGGCATCATCCCGGGCGCGAAGTTCGGCGGCGCCGTGGTCAACGCCAAAGCGGACCCCATCAGCGGCCTCGCCGACGCCAAGGCCTTCGCTCATACGCCCTACAAGGCGAAGCTCGGGCTCGACTACGTCGGCCAGCCCTACCTCAGCGGCGGCACCAGCCGCTACGGCACCTTCTTCGGCGGCGGCATCGCGATGTCGTTCAGCGACATGCTCGGCAACCATTCGCTCCAGACCATGATCCAGGCCGACAACATCTCGGGCTTCACGGACATCGGCGGCCTCGTGGGCTACGTGAACCGGTCGCATCGGTTCAACTGGGGCCTCCAGGTCGAGCAGATCCCATACGTCGCCGGCGGGTTCTCGACGGGCATCACGAACGTCTCCGGCCAGCAGGTCTACGTCGAGCAGACGCTGACCCAGCGATTGATGGACCGCGGCGTGGTGGCCCAGGGCTTCTACCCCTTCGACTCGTCGGTGCGCGGCGAGGTCTCGACGGGCTACCGGAGCATCGGCTTCGACACGCGCCTGCAGACGCTGGGTTACACGCTCAACACTGGACAGCAGGTCATCAACGACACCCAGACGATCAGCGACCCCACGATCCACCTGTGGCAGAGCGACGCGGCGATCGTGCGCGACACGTCGGTGTTCGGGGCGACCAGCCCGATCATGGGGCAGCGCTTCCGGTTCGACGTGAGCCCGACCTTCGGCACGCTCAACTACACCGGCGCCCTCGCGGACTTCCGCCAGTACTTCATGCCCGTGCGGCCGGTGACGATCGCCGCCCGCGTCCTTCACTACGCGCGTTACGGCAGCGGGGGTGAGGACCAGCGGCTGACCCCCCTCTTCGTCGGCTATCCCGAGTTCATCCGCGGCTACGACGTCGGCTCGTTCAGCGCTTCCGAGTGCGGCGTCCAGGCCGACGGGAGCTGCCCGGTGTTCGACCGGCTCCTCGGCAGCCGGATGCTGGTCACCAACGTGGAGGTGCGCGCACCGCTCCTCGGCCTCTTCGGCCGGAAGGACCTCTACGGGCCCATCCCGGTGGAGATCGGCGCCTTCTTCGACGCCGGCGTCGCGTGGGACAGCGCCACGAAGCCGCGGGTCTTCGGCGGCACGCGCGACTTCTCACGCAGCGCGGGCGCGGTGGCGCGCGTCAACGTCCTCGGCTTCGCGGTGCTGGAGGTGGACTGGGTGAAGCCGTTCGACCGGCCCTTGAAGAGCCACCTCTGGCAGTTCAACCTGCTCGCCGGGTTTTAGGGGTAAGCCACAAGCAGCGAGCGAGGGATTCACTCCCGAGCGAGCGTCGGGGGGGAGCGCATTTGCGCGCGGGGGGGTGCTGATGGCCAGTACCCCCCGAACTTACGATTTGACGGGCGCGGCCGCAGGGAGGTAGTGTCGAACCTTATCTGAGAATCCAAGGAGGCCCTCCGATGAGGTCTGATCGACTGCTGTTCCTGACGCTCTTGGCGACGTTCGCGGCCGCCCCCGCCCTGCGGGCCCAGGCGCCCGCGGAGCCGCCGATGCCCAAGCCCGGCCCCGAGCACGAGCTCTTCAAGCAGGACGCGGGGACCTGGGATGCCACCGTGGAGTCCTGGATGGCCCCCGGTGCCCCGCCCATGACCTCGAAGGCCGTGGAGACGAACGTGCTGGGCTGCGGAGGCCTCTGCCTCGTGACCGAGTTCAAGGGCGACTTCGGCGGCATGCCCTTCGACGGCCACGGGACCAGCGCCTACGACTCCACCAAGAAGAAGTACGTGGGGAGCTGGACGGACTCCATGTCCATGGGACTCATGATCGGCGAGTCCACCTACGATCCCGCCAAGAAGGTCGTGACCGGCTACATGGAAGGGCCGGACATGACGGGGAAGGTCGTCAAGTCGAAGTCCGTCGTCGAGTACAAGACAGACGGCTCGCGCGTGTTCACGATGTACAACCGGACGCCCGACGGCAAGGAAGTGGCGGGCATGCGCATCACCTACGTCAAGCGCAAGTAAGAGACCCCGCTCTCCTTCGTCAGCGATGACGGCGAAAGCCGGTTACTCGAGGCCGATGCTGCGCGTCGCCGACGCGGGGAACGCGGAACACCCTAGGGGCCCTCTGCCGCAGCTCTCCCTCTTCCAAGATTCCGAAAGCGTCCTCGTCGACGACGCCACCGGGCGGATCGCGTATACGCCCCGGTTCGTGGGCGGTGCCGCGGCCGAGTCCTGGTTCGCCGAGCTGCGCGAGGCGGTGCCGTGGAAGGCCGAACGGCGCCGGATGTACGACCGCGAGGTCGACGTTCCGCGCCTGACCGCCCACTTCCCCCTGGGACCGGGGGCGGTGGCTCCGCCCGACGCGATCCGACATACGGCCGACTACGTGATCGGGAAGACCGGCGTGGCCTTCAATAGCGTGGGCCTCAACCTCTACCGGGACGGCCGCGACAGCGTGGCCGCCCACAACGACCATCTCGACGTCCTCCTGGAGGGCTTCCCCATCGCGCTGCTGTCGCTCGGGGGAACTCGGCGTATGACGATACGCGCCAAGGAGCCGCCGCGACGCGCGCTGCACCTCGACCTCGAGCCGGGCAGCCTGTTGATGATGAGCTACGCGACGCAGCTCCACTACACGCACGGCATCCCGAAGACCACCGATCCGGTGGGGCCGCGAATGAGCCTGGTCTTCCGCGTGAAGCCGGCCCGGACGGGGACAGGCGAGGATGTCACGGGATTCTATTGACCTAGCGAACGACGAGGGCGGTGAACGGGAACACGTAGGCCTGGAGGAGGACCAGGAGGCCCACCAGGCAGGCGAGCACGAGGCTGTGGAAGAAGACGTAGCGCAGGATGTCGCCCTCGTGCCCGTACCAACGGGTGGCCGTGCTCGCGACCACGATGCTCTGCGCGTCCACCATCTTGCCCATCACCCCTCCCGAGCTGTTCGCGGCGGCCATCAGGATGGGGCTGAGGCCGAGCTGCTCGGCGGTGATCCGCTGCAGGCTTCCGAAGAGCACGTTGGATGACGTGTCGGACCCGGTGAGGGCCACGCCCAGCCAGCCCAGCAGCGTCCCGAAGAACGGATAGAGCCAGCCGGTCCGGGCGAAGGCCAGCCCCAGCGTCGCGTCCAGGCCCGAGTAGCGCGTCGTGAACCCGATCGCGAGCATCGCGGCGATCGTGAGCAGCGAGAAGCGCACGAGCTTCAACGTGCTCCCGTAGGCGCGCGCCAGCTCCCGCGGGCGATAGCCCATCACCAGCCCGGCGATGAGGGCGGCCACGAGGATCCCGCTGCCGGTGGCGGACAGCCAATTCAGGTTGTAGACGGCCGGCTCGGGCTTCGCGACCGCGACGACGGGCGGTACGCGCTGGACGAGGTTGTGCAGGCCGGGAACCGGCACGCGCACGATCGAGATCCCGTCGAGCATCGCCTTGGTTTGCGGCAACCCCCAGATGAAGACGATGACGCTCAGGATGATCCAGGGCACCCACGCGCGGAGCACGTCCCTCGAGAGCGCCGCCGGCCCCGCCTGGCTCGTGACGTCGGGCTCGCCTTCGAGACCCCAGTGCCGCCGCGGCCGCCAGAACCTGAGGAACAGGGTCACCGCGCCCATCGACACGACCGCGGCCACCACGTCGACCAGCCAGGGGCCGTGCCAATTCGAGATCAGGAACTGCGGGACCGCGAAGGAGACCCCCGCCACGAGGATCGCCGGCCAGACCTCGAGCGTCCCGCGCAGGCCGGCAAAGGCCCAGACGAGCCAGAAGGGCACGATCACGGAGAAGAGCGGCAGCTGGCGACCCACCATCGCGCTCAGTCGCTTGAGGTCCAGCTCGGTCACGGCCTGCAACGCGATGATCGGCGTTCCCAGCGCGCCGAAGGCGACGGGCGCGGTATTGGCGATGAGCGACAGGCCGGAGGCGAGAAGGGGCGGGAAGCCCAGGCCGATCAGGATCGCGCCCGTGACCGCTACCGGCGTCCCGAAGCCCGAAGCGCCCTCGAAGAACGCGCCGAAGCAGAAGGCCACGAGCAGGAGCTGCAGCCGCCGGTCGCGCGTGATCGTGGTGATGCTCTCCCGCAGGATCGCGAAGAGTCCCCGCTGCTCCGTGAGCTGATACAGGAAGATGACGTTGAGCACGATCCAGCCGATGGGAAAGAGACCGTATGCGATGCCGTACGCGGCCGTGCCGAGCGCCATGCGCACCGGCATGCCGAAGACCGAGACCGCGATCGCGAGCGCCGTGGCCAGACCCAGCAGCGCCGCGACGTGGGCCTTCACGCGGAGGACGGCCAGCGTCCCCAGCAGCACGACGACCGGCAGCGCCGCGCAGAGCGTCGAGAGCGCGACGTTGTGCAGCGGATCGTAGGACTGAGGCCACATGTCGAACCAGGTATCGTTCGGGGAAGAGCGGCTAGTCTCCGAGGGCCGGCACCGGATGTCAAGGGTGGGGAGCGAGGGTCTATACTGGCCACCTCATCGAAGGAGGCTCGGATGGACCCGCTACTCTCTCCTATCCCGGGCGCGGATCACCAGGAGGCCGGCGGCGTCCAGCTCGACGTCGCTCGGGCCGCAAATGGCCGGGTGAAGCGGGCGATCTATCCCCCCGGCTTCCGCTGGTCCAAGAACATGAAGCCGATCGTCGGCACTCCGCACTGCATGCACGCCCACGTCGGCTTTCTCGCCCGCGGCCACGTCAGCGGCGAGTACGCGGACCACTGCGCCTTCGACTTCGTCGCGCCCCGCGTGATCGTCATCGAGCCGGGCCACGACGCCTGGGTCGTCGGAAACGAGCCGGCGGTGGTGATCGAGTTCGATTACGAGGGCGAGACGGCGCGCCGCCTCGGGCTTCCCGAGATGCACCGGCACGCCGGTTGACGGGACCTCGCGCCCGCGCATAGGCTCGTCGCATCCCACAGAGGAGGAGTCCATGCGAGAGATGCGGGACGGCGGCGCCGCGCAGGCCGCGGTTTGCCTGGCCGCAGTAATGGCCGGCGTGCTGCCGGCACTGCTTCCCGGGGAATCGCGCGAGAAGGGCAAGAGGACGAGCGGTGGCGTGCGCGAGGCCGTGGTCGCGGCGCCCGCCGTCCAGGCCGCGGCCGCTCCCAAGCCCGGGGCGTCCGGTTTCTCGCCGCAGATCCGGCTCGGCTTCGACGTCGGGGACCAGTGGGAGCCGGCCATCGCCGCCGACGACTACGGCAGCGTCTACGTGCTCTATCCTCAGTATGGGGGCGTGCCCGGGTGTCCGGCTTCGCAGTGCGCCAGCCCGACGGCCGTCCTGCAGTTGAGCCGGGACCGGGGCGCGACGTGGGGGCCGGCGCAACCGATCGCGCCTTCGGGCACCGAGCAGGTGGACACGCAGATCGCGGTCGATCCTGTGGACGGCCGCACCCTCTTCGCGTCATGGCTGCAGAACGGCAAGAGCGACACCGTGGTCGCCCGGTCGACGGACCTCGGCAACTCGTGGTCCGTGGTGGTGGCCGACCACACGAACGCGGGAACGGACAAGCCGATCCTGGCCGTGCGCGGCCAGGACGTCTACGTCGCGTACGACCACACGCAGACGGTGCTCGCCTCGTCGTCACACGACGGGGGCCTGACCTTCACCTCCACAAAGGTGAACGCCAACGCCAAGCTCGGCTGGTCGCTGGCGGGCGGAGGCACGGTCACTCCCGATGGCAGCGTCTATTTTTCATGGGCGGGCTACGAACAGAACGGCGGGGCCAAGGGACCCGTGAACCTCTACCTCAGCAAGAGCACCGATGGGGGCGCCACCTGGACCAACCGGGTGCTGGACGTCTCGGCTTCGCCCCCCGACTGCTCGGCCTATTCGTGCGGCTGGGCCTTCCTCGGCGCGCAGATGACGCTCGCCTCGGACGAGGCAGGAACGCTGTACGCGCTCTGGAACGCCGGGGCGGTGGCCACGGGGCCCGAACGGATCTACTTCTCCCGATCGGAGGACGGGGGCGCCACGTGGTCGGCCCGGGTGGACGTCTCGAGCGCCCCCTCGGGCGCCGCCCACGCCTTCCCCGCCCTCGTCGCGGGCGCGGCCGGGGACGTGCGCATCTCCTGGATGGATGCGCGTAATGGCCCGCTGTGGAACGTCTATTACCGCCGGTCCGCCGACGGCGGCCGGCGCTTCACGTCCGAGGTCGACCTCTCGACCTACGCGGCAGGTTTCAGCTACATCCAGCCGGCCGGCTTCAGCTTCCCCTTCGGCGACTACTACGAGATGGCCATCGACGACCGTGGGAACAACCACCTCATCTGGGGCGAGGGCCTGAACTGGGACAGCCCGGGCTCGATCTGGTACGCGCGAAGCCGCTGAGCTCGACGGCTCAGCGGAGCTGGAGGTACGCGTAACCGATACGGAGGTGTCCGGTGAGCGTGGGATCGAGACAATAGATGATGGCCAGCGTGCAGAGGGCGTGCGACAAGGCGAGAGGGACGAGATTCGGGTGGCGGTCGTAGATCCAGCACCACACGGCCGCGGCCACGAGCGTGACGGGCGCCAGGAAAGGGTTGGGGAGGTGGAGAGCGCCGAAGACGGCCGCGGCCAGGGCGATCCCTTTTCCGCGCGACGTCGCCGCCTGAGACTCCCTCAGCAGCACGATCTGGAGCGCAAACTGTTGACCCGCGGCCCACGGCACGAGGAAAGCCAGATCACGCCAAGGGTTCGGCCGTCGCGGCAACGGGCCCAGGTGTGATCCGGCGAGGCAGATGAGGCCGACGGCCGGCAGGGTGAACGCGGCCGCCGCGCGGAGGGCAGGGAGGAACGCGGACCCGCGCAGGCCCCACTCCCCGGTGCGGGCGGCCCGCCACAGCGACAAGCCCAGTACGATCGCGGTGACGACCTGCGCGGCCCAGCGCGGAGTAACGCGGACGAAGACCCACGTATAGCCGGCGATGATCGCCAGCAACGGGACCGTGAACCTCAGCTTGCGTATCACTCAGGCCGCGCCGGATCGGCGGGCCGTCCGGATGAGGCCCACGCCCAGCGTGATGACGCCCGCGGCCAGTATGGCGGCCCCGACGTAGGCGAGGTAGATGAAGCCGTTGGGACGGGTTGCGGTCGGGGACAGCAGCGACAGGAAGAAGGCGGCGGGGACGAAGATGGCCGCCAGCGGCGCCGCCAGCCTCACGAAGCGCTTGGTCCCGCGGGAGAGTTCGGCTTCATCGACGTACCGCAGCATCACCAGCGCGAGCACGAGATACACGCCGGCGTGGGCATGGCCCGCCCGCCACAGGTTCTGGCGCAGGGGGTTCAGCATGTAGCCGGAGCCGTCGGTGAGGAGGAGCGACAGGAGGCTCGCGCCCCCGAGCATGACGGTCGGCAGGACGATCAGCAGGGTGCCCGCGAGCGCCCGCGATTCTTTTGTCATGATCAGTTCTTCTCGTTCTCGCGATTGTACCTTCCGTCACGCCGCCCGCCATGGCGTACGATCCGTTGATGCCTCGGATCAGTGCCGGCTTGTTGATGTTTCGGCGGCGCGGCGGCGGGCCGGAGGTCCTGCTCGCCCATCCGGGCGGTCCCTTCTGGGCGAAGAAGGACCTGGGCGCGTGGACGATTCCCAAGGGCGAAATGGCGAAGGGCGAGGACGAGCTGACGACGGCGCGGCGCGAGTTCGAGGAGGAGACCGGCATCCGGCCCGAGGGACCATTCCATCCGTTGGGTAGCGTCGAGCAGAGGGCCGGGAAGGTCGTCCACGCCTGGGCGTTCGAGGGGGATGTGGACCCGGCCGCCATCCGCAGCAATTCGTTTCGCGCGCCCTGGCCGCCGGGCTCGGGGCAGTGGCGGACGTTTCCCGAGGTCGACCGCGCAGAGTGGTTTGCTTTCGACGAGGCCCGACGGCGAATCAACCCCGGTCAGGCGCCGCTGCTGAGCGCGCTGGAAGCCCTGCTGGCCGGCCCCGGCGCTCCGCCCTCGACCTAGGGAATCCGCTCAGGCCGAGGTCACAGTGAGGGCTCGACCCTTGGAGGTCAGCCAGCCACTGCTCCAACCCATGATTTCCGTGCGAACACAACCCTCGAGGTCGAGATCGGCGAGCACTTTCGCGGCCAGATCGTCGTTGCCGCCCAGCGTTGCCGTGGCGATTCGCCTCATCGGGAGCGTGGCACAGAGGGCGGTCCGTTCGGACCACTCCAGCGCCTGGAGCACTCGAAGCGCTTCGCTTGTCACGTCAGCCTCCCGGGAATGTCCCTGGAAGCAAACATAGCGCCCAGCCGGCCCCCGTCAAGGGGGTTCCTCACAAAGGGAGAATGGGGCCTCGAGACGTCCGACCGCTCGTTCGGGCGGCGCTCTCAGCCGGCGGTCTCCCCCGGTCCGTGATCGAGAATCGACTCCGTCGTCGGGTCCCAATAGAGCTTCCGGCCCTCGCGACAGGCGCGCGCGGCCATGATGCACGCGACGGAATGCGCGAACCCGTTCTGGACGGTGGCGTTGGGCTGCTTCCGGCTGCGCAGGCATTCGAACCAGTTGGTCATGTGCGACAGGTCGTCGTCGCCGATGCCCGGCGGCGGGATTCGGTCATCGCCGGAGAGCGTGATGTACTTCTCCGCGCGCTTCACGTTGGGGTCGTCCTCGTGGGTGCCCTTCTCTTCCACCCACTTCCACCGCGGGCTTCCCTCGCCCCCGATGTTGACGAGCGTCGCCGCCTTGCCCATGATGCGGGTGAAGCTGTCGCTGTCGTTGCCGAAGCTCGTCGAATAGCTCACGAGGAACTTCGGGTACTCCAGCAGGGCGTGGAACGTGTCCGGGTTCTCCCGGCCGTCCTTCCAGGCGAAGACCCCGCCGCTCGCCACCACCGACCTCGGGAACTGGACGTCCAGGAAGTAGTGCACGAGGTCGATGCCGTGGCTCATCCACTGGTCCGGGATTCCGCTCGAGAAATCCTTGTAGAGGCGGAACTCGAAGTACATCCTGGGATCGAACGGACGGTAGGGCTTCGTGAGCAGCCAGCGCCGCCAGTCGGTGTCCTGCTCCCGGACCTGGCTGACTTCCTCCCGCCCGCGCCACCGCGGTCCGTGATAGTTCCAGACCGTCTCCACCTTGCTCACGTCTCCCACTGCGCCCGTCTTGATGAAGTCCCGAACTGCGATCGGATAAGGCTCGCTGCGGTGCTGGGTACCGACCTGGACGATCAGGCTCGTCCCCCGCACCGCATCGCGGGCGGCCTTGGCCTCGGCGAGGTCGTTCGCCATCGGCTTCTCGCAGTAACAGTCCTTGCCGGCCTCGGCCACCTGCTTCAGGTGGGTCGCATGCTGGAAATCGGCGGTCGAGACGAGCACCGCGTCCACGTCCTTCAGCGCCAGGAGGTCCTCCATGTACTGGAACGCCCGCGGTGCACGGCCGTAGGCGGCTTGGGCCCGCGCCGCCGCCGCTTCCCGGTTGACCTTCCAGAGGTCACAGACGGCGGTCATCTCCACGTTCTTCGTCTTGAGCCGTGCGACGATGTCGTCCAGCTCCGTGCCTCGCCGGCCCACGCCGATGTGGCCGAGCGAGATGCGATCGTTCGCGCCCAGGATCCGGCCGTATGAGAAGGCCGTGCCCCGCATGGCGCTCGCTCCGATCGCCACCGCGCCGGCTTGCCCGAGAAACGACCTGCGGTTGATGCGCTTGGGCTTGTCCATGACGGATCCTCCACATGAGATCTTATGGGACTCCAATCCTCAGAGGGTGACCTTGCCCTCCAGCTCGGCCCAGCGGGCGTAGAGGGAGTCGACCTCGGCCTGCACGGCGGCCAATGCGCCGAGGCGCGCGGAAAGCTCCCGATGGTCGGATGCAACCGCCGGATCGGCCGCCGCCTGCTGGCAGCCGTCAAGCCGTCGTTCGGCCTCGAGGATGCGTTCTTCCATCTGCTCCCACTCGCGCCGCTCACGATAGCTCAGATGCCGTCGCCCATCCGTGGTGGCCGTCCCGCGCCGCGCTCCGCGCTTCGCCTTCCCCGCGGCCCCCGCGCCGGCCGCCTTGTCCTGCGGCAGCCCGCGGCCGACCTCCCACTGGGCGTAGTCCATGTAGGCGGTCGCGCCGCCGGCCCCGTCCAGGGCGATGATCCGGGTGGAGACGCGGTCCAGCAGGTAGCGATCGTGGGTGACCAGCACCAGGGCGCCCGGGAACTCGAGCAGGCTCTCCTCGAGAACCTCGAGCGTCGGGATGTCGAGGTCGTTGGTGGGCTCGTCCAGCAACAGCACGTCGGCCGGCTCGAGCATCAGCCGCGCGATCAGCGCGCGGGCCTGCTCGCCTCCCGACAACCGTCCCACGGGCGTGTCCAGTTGCTCGGCACGGAACAGGAAGCGCTTGGCCCAGCCGGCGACGTGGACCTCTCGACCTCGGAACGTGACCGCGTCCCCCGCGGGCGCGAGCGTGCGCCGGAGCGACCGGGTGGGATCGAGCCGCGAGCGCTGCTGGTCGAAGGTCACGAGCTGAAGGGCCGGCGCGCGCTCGATCGTCCCCGCGTCGGGCTTCTCCGTGCCGGCGAGCAAGCGCAGGAGCGTCGACTTGCCGCTGCCGTTCGGGCCGAGCAGACCCAGGCGCAGGCCGGGCGCGAGCACGAGGTCGAGGCCGCGGAAAATGGCTCGCCCGCCGTAGCTCTTGGTCAAGCCCTCCGCCACCAGCAGGCGCTTCGTCCGGCGCTCGGTCCCGGCGAAATCGATGCCCACGCCGGCCGGGCGCGACCGCGCGTCGAGATCGGCCAGCTCCTCCTGCAGCCGGCCGGCCACGTCGATGCGCGCCTGCGCCTTGCGCGTGCGCGCCCGGGCTTTCCGGGACAGCCAATCGAGCTCGCCGCGCACCCGGTTGCGGAGCGACTCCTGGTAGGCGGCCTGGCCGGCGAGCAGCTCGTCTTTCACCGACAGGTACTCGTGGTAGCGGCCCTCGACGTCGAGGATCCCCGACGAATAGACCCGGTTCAGCTCCATGATCCGCCCCGCCACCGCCTCCAGGAAGTAGCGATCGTGACTGACGGCCACGAACGCCTCCGGCTCGCGCGCGAGCAGCTCTTCGAGCCACAGGATGCCGTCGAGGTCGAGGTGGTTCGTGGGCTCGTCGAGCAGCAACAGCTCGGGCGCCGGGGCCAGCGCGCGCGCGATCGCGAGGCGCTTCTTCCCGCCGCCGGAGAGCGTGGACGTGGGCTGGGCCGCATCGGCGAAGCCGGCCTTCCCCATGACCACGGCGGTGCGGCCCTCGACCTGCTGAGGATCGAGGTGATCGTCGCGGCAAGCCTCGCGCAGCACCGACCCCACGGTGGCGGCGGGGGCGAAACCGGGATCCTGGGGAACGTAGCCCAGCCGCAGCCGCTTACGGGCGGCGCGGGTGCCGGCCGAGGGTGGCTCGAGCCCGGCCAGGATCTTCAGGAGCGTCGACTTGCCCGACCCATTGGGGCCCACGAGCCCGACGTGGTCGCCCTCGAACAGCCCGAAGGACAGCCCCGCGAACAGCGGCGCGGCCCCGAAGGCCTTCGCCAGGTCCTGGCACGAGATCAACAGCTCAGGCATGGAGCCGCCGCTGCCGGCAAGCCTCCGCGCTGTCCCCGAGCATCACACGGCAGCCGCGGTCGTCGGCTGCGCCACCGCCGCCGGCGCCGGGCGCCGTTCCCCGACCTGCTGCCGCCACATGGCGTAGTAGAGGCCGGTCTGATCCAGCAGCTCCTGGTGCCGGCCCGTCTCCACCACCTGCCCGCGCTCGAGGACGAAGATCCGGTCGGCGTGCATGACCGTGGAGAGGCGATGCGCGATGAGGATGCTCATGACGTCGCGGGACTCCGCGACGTCCCGAATGGTGTGGCTGATCTCCTCCTCGGTGAGAGAGTCGAGCGACGAGGTGGCCTCGTCGAAGACGAGCAGGTCGGGCCGCCGCAGCAGCGCGCGCGCGATGGAGAGACGCTGGCGCTCGCCGCCCGAGACCTTGATCCCTCCCTCGCCGATCACGGTGTCGAGCCCCTTCGCCGCCCGCGCGAGCAGGCTCTGGCAGGCGGCTCGTCGCAGCGCCTCCAGGCACTCGGCGTCCGTGGCGTCCGGCCGCACGAAGAGCAGGTTCTCGCGGATCGTGCCCGAGAAGAGCTGTGTCTCCTGGGTGACGAAGCCGATCCGCTCCCGCAGCCCTTCCATGTCCGCCTCGCGGCTGTCGACGCCGTTATAGAGGATGCGTCCGGCCTGCGGCCGGTAGAGGCCGACGAGCAGCTTCACGAGCGTCGTCTTGCCCGCGCCCGAAGGGCCGACGAAGGCCAGCGTCCGCCCGCGTTCGATCCGGAAGGAGATGTCCCGCACCGCCGGTTGCGACGCCGTCTGATGGGTGAAGGTCACGTTCTCGAAGGCCAGATCCTCCAGCGAACGCAAGGGCACCGGCTGCTCCGGCCGCGGCTCCTTCGGGATGTCCAGGATCTGCTGGAAGTTCTGGAGCGACACCTCCGTCTCCCGGTACAGGTTGATCACCGTGCCCATCTCCTGCAGGGGGCCGAAGATGAAGAAGGAGTAGATCCACAGCGAGAAGAACTGGCCCACCGTGATCTCCTGCGCATAGATGAGGTACAGCATCAGGAACAGGATCGTCGTACGCAGCGCGTTGACCGCCGTTCCCTGGATGAAGCTCAGACTGCGCAGGTAGCGCACCTTCTTCAGCTCCAGGCCCAGGATCCGCTGCGTCGTCCGGTTCAGGCGGCTCACCTCCTGCTGGGCCAGGCCCAGGCTCTTGACGAGCTCGATGTTCCGCCGCGACTCCGTGGTGGCGCCCGCGAGGGCGGTGGTCTCGGCGACGATGACCTTCTGCACCGTCTTGATGCGGCGGGAGAGGGTCGAGCTGAGCCAGCCCAGCAGCGGCACGGTCAGGAAGTAGACGGGCGCGATCACCCAGTGGACGGTGAAGGCGTAGACCGTCACGAAGACGATTCCCACCAGCGTGGTGAAGACGGTGTTGACGGCGGTGGAGATGAGCTTCTCCACGTCGGTGCGGACCTTCTGCAGCTTCCCGAGCGTCTCGCCGCTGCGCTGGTCCTCGAACACCGAGTAGGGCAGCTCCAGCGAATGGCGGATGCCGTCGGAGTAGATCTCCGCCCCCAGGCGCTGCGTGATCACGTTGATGAAGTAGTCCTGGAAGTTCTTGGCCACGCGGGAGACGAAGGCGACTCCCACCGCAGCTGCGAGCAGCAGGCTCACGCCGGAGAGGAACTCCCCCGTCGTGTACTGGCGGAAGCGCATCGCGTAGCGGTCGATGACGAGGCGGAAGATGAGCGGGTCGAGCAGGGAGAAGACCTGGTTGACGGTGGCCAGGAGCAGGGCGAGGGCCAGCAGCCCGCGGTAGCGTCTGAGGTACGACCAGAGGAGCTTCATGCCTGCTCGCATTGTAGTCGGCATGAATCCTTGACGCCTCGGGGGGCGCGGCGGTAGCCTGCCTACATAGCCTCACGCCGAGACGGCTCCCCGAGCCGTCGGCGGCTCGCCAGGGCCGCCTTCGAGGAGGTTTCGGATGACACGCGGCATCGGGCGCCGGGCGCCCCTCTTGATCCTTTCCCTCGCGATGTTCCTGCCCGGCGGCGCCCCGAGCGCCGCCCCGCCTTCTCCCGCCGCGACGCCGGCGGCGGCGGGCCCGTCCGTCACGTTGACCGCCACCGTGCAGTCCATCGACGCGCAAGCCCGGACGCTCCAGGTCGTGACCGGCGTGGGCTATGCGCTGCGCGTCGTGAAGATCTCCTGGAAGGAAGCCCCCACGGTGAAGGCGGCGGCGGCCGGCACGGGGATGGCACAACTCAAGCCGGGCGACCTCGTCCGCATCGAGTACACGAAGGCGCCGGAAGGAAACGTCGTGAAGACGATCGAGCTCCTTCCGAGCCCCGCCCCGCCGAGTGTCCGATGAGACGCGTGCAATTGTCGCTCGCCATTGCAACGATCCTGCTCGCGGTGGCCTGTGCCAAGCCGCCGGAGCCAGGCGAACCGCTCCCCGGCCTCGACGCCGCCCAACGGGACCAGTTCGACCGGGGGAAGGTCATCTTCAACCGCGTCTTCGAGCCCGAGACGGGCCTGGGACCGTTGTTCAACGCCAAGGCCTGCGGTGAGTGCCACGAGCAACCGGTCGCCGGCGGCGTCGGCGACGAGGTGGAGGTTCATGCCACCGCGTTCCTTCCCAACGGCGTCTGCGACCCCCTCGCGGACCTGGGGGGATTCGTCTACCAGCAGGACGTCACGCCGGCGCTCAAGGCCGCTCTCGGCATAGACAAGGAACCCGTGCCCGCGAAGGCCACGGCCCAGGGCCGGCGCTCGTCGCCGGACGTCCTCGGCTTCGGCCTGCTCGACGCGGTGCCCGACTCCGAGATCCTCGCCTACGCCGACCCCGACGACCGTAACCACGACGGGATCTCGGGCCGGCCCAACCGCTTCTTCGACGGTCGGCTCGGCCGTTTCGGGCGCAAAGCCCTGGTGCCCACGCTGGCGGAGTTCAACGAGGGGGCTTTCCCCGTCGAGATCGGCGTGACGGTGCCGGCGGTCCCGAGCGAGGAGACCGTCGCCGGCCAGCCCATCCCGCCCGGGGTCGACCCGCTGCCGGAGCCGGAGCTCGACGCGCAGAGCGTTGCGCTCGTCAACGCCTTCGTGCGCTTCCTGGCTCCCCCGTCGCCGCCCAAGCTGAAGGGGACCTCCCGGCGCGGGCCGGAGCTGTTCGACAAGACCGGCTGTGCCGCCTGCCACGTTCCGCGGCTCAAGACCGGCGACAGCGACGTCAAGGCCCTGGCCCACCGCGAGGTGGCGGCCTACACCGATCTGCTGCTCCACGACATGGGGCCCACGCTGGCGGACATCTGCCTCGGACTGGCCACGCCCTCCGAGTTCCGCACCGAGCCGCTGATGGGGCTCCGCTTCTCCGAGAAGTTCCTCCACGATGGTCGCGCGGGCACGATCGAGGAGGCGATCCGGCTCCACGGCGGAGAGGCGGTAGCCTCTCGGGACCGCTTCGCGACTCTCCCGCCGGCGGACCGGGAAGCGCTGCTCGCCTTCCTCAAGCAACTCTAGGGCGTTCCGCGGACCTTGTCGTTCCGCGGACCTTTGACACGCGCGCCGCGAGGGGCGTAGTGTCTGCAGCGCCCCACGCCTTTCAGGAGGTTCGATGCGCCGTATTTTCCGTCTCCTCGCGCTCGCGCTGCTCGTCTCGGCCACGGCCGGCGCCGCCCCGCCGGCGGCGGGCTGGAAGATCCCGATCGAGGTGAAGAAGCTTCCGAACGGCCTCACGGTCGTCGTCTCCGAAGACCACACTGCGCCGACCTTCGGGATGTCCACCGCGTACCGCATCGGCTTCCGCCTCGAGCCGAAGGGGCGTACGGGCTTCGCCCACCTCTTCGAGCACATGATGTTCGAGGGGACGCCCGTCTCGCCCAAAGGCACGCTCACCCGCGTGATCGAGGGCGGTGGCGGTGTCCTGAATGGGTCCACCCGTTACGACTACACGAACTACATCGCATCCGCGCCGACGAGCGCCCTCGACGCCATCCTCTGGCTGGAAGCGGACCGGATGAAGCAGCTCGACTTCTCCGAGAGGAACCTCAAGAACCAGCAGGAGGTCGTGAAGGAAGAGATCCGGGTCAACGTCAAGAACCGGCCGTACGGCCTCTTCTTCTGGACCGACCTCGCGGGCAAGGCCTTCGACAAGTGGGAGAACGCCCACGACGGCTACGGCTCCTTCGAGGACCTCGACGCGGCGACGCTGAAGGACGTGGAGTCGTTCTACCAGACGTACTACGGCCCGAACAACGCGGTGATGGCGCTCGTGGGCGACCTGACGCCGGCGGAAGTCTTCACCAAGGTCGAGAAGTACTTCGTCGCCCTGCCGTCGCGGCCGCTGCCGGCCCTTCCCGACGTGTCGGAAGGGTTGAATACGGCCGAGCGCACCCTCGAGCAGACGGATCCGCTGGCTCGGGTCCCCGCGATCGCGGTCGGCTACAAGATGCCGCCGCGCGGCAGCCGCGACCACGTGCCGGCCGCGGTCCTGGGCGACCTCCTGCTGAACGGCGAGGCCTCGCGCCTCTACCAGGGCCTCGTGAAGGGCAAGGAGCTGCTCCTCCAGATCCAGGGCGGCATGAATTGGCCGCTCGGCGACGCCTGGACCTTCAACGGCCCCACCCTCATGGGAATGTTTGCGCTCTACAAGCCCACGACCAGCGCCAAGGCCGTGGCAGACGCGATCCAGGGGGAGATCCAGAGGGTCGCGCGCGAGGGCATCCCCGCGGCCGACCTCGCCCGCGTGAAGACGAAGATGCGCTCCGATTACTACGCGGGCCTCGAGCTGCCCATCTACCGCGCCGATGCGATCGCGCTCGCCCAGCTCCTGACGGGGAGCGCCACTTTCGTGAATGAAGTGCCCGAGAAGCTCGAGGCCGTCACCTCGGCCGATCTGCAGCGGGTGGCCTCGACGTACCTGACGGTGGCCAACCGCACGGTCGTCGATCGCAAGCCGGCCCCGGCCCCCCCGGCCCAGAAGTAGGAGGCGCGACGTGAAAAGAGCGATCCTGTTCGTGCTCGCCGTGCTCGTCACGCCCATGCTGGGCGCCGCCGAGAAGAAGCCCCTGCCGAAGGACCTGCCTCCGTTCGGCGAGGACAAACCGCTGCCGGTGCCGTCCATCGCTCAGTCCAAGCTGGCGAACGGCCTCACGGTGTGGGTCGTCAACCGGCCCGGATTCCCGCGCGTGGCCGCGGTGCTCGCGGTGCGAGGTGGGTCGGCTGCCGACCCCACGGACGCGGAAGGCATTTCCGAGCTCCTGGCCGACACCCTCAAGGAAGGCACCGCCGTCCGCACGTCGCGGCGGATCGCCGAGGAGCTGCAGGCCGTGGGCGGCGACATCGGCGCGGAGGCCACGCCCGACGCGATCTACGTCACGGCAAACGGGCTTGGCTCGGGCGCGCCGACGCTCCTCGAGGTGATGGCCGACATCGCCGGGAGCGCTTCGTTCCCCGCGGCCGAGGTGGAGCTGGCGAAGGCCAACGCGCTCCAGGCCCTGATGGCGCGGGAGGCGACGCCCGAGTTCCTGGCCCAGAAAGCCTTCGGCAAGGCGATCTACGGCGACCACCCCTACCACGTCACGGCCCCGTCCAAGGAGACGCTCTCCGCGGCTACTCCCGCTCTCTTGAAGAAGGAGCACGCGCGCCGGTTCCGGCCCGACAGCGCGCTGCTCGTGGTGGTGGGTGACGTCGACGCCGCCGCGGTTTCGGCGACGGTCACCCGCGTCTTCGGCCCCTGGAAGGCGACCGGCGAAGCGCCGGCCGCAACCCCCTCCTCGCCGGCCGCGTCCTCCCGTCGCCTCATGGTCGTGAGCCGGCCCGGCTCGGTGCAGTCGCTGATCCTGATGGGCCGGCCAGCCGCCGCCGCCACCGACCCCGACTACTTCCCGCTGCTCGTCGCCAACACGATCTGCGCCGGATCGTTCGGCAGCCGCCTCGTCGAGAACATCCGGGAGGACAAGGGCTACACCTACTCGCCACGGGGAGGAGTGTCGGCGCGCCAGAAGGGAGGGCTCCTCACGGCGCGGGCCGACGTGCGGAACGAAGTCACGGCGGCCGCGCTGCTCGAGATGTTCTACGAGTTCGACCGGATGGGCGCCACCCCGCCGACCGAGGAGGAGATGTCACGGGCGAAGAGGTACCAGGGTGGCCTGTACCTGCTGCGCAACCAGATCCAGGGCTCCGTGGCCCAGACCCTGGCCACGAACTGGGTGAACGGCCTGCCGCCGGAGGCGCTCGGCGAGTTCGTGACCAAGGTGAACGCGGTGACACCCGAACAGGTCCGCGCCGCGGGCCGCACGTTCTACCCCTCCTCCACGCAGACGGTCGTGGTGGTGGGCGAGGAGGCGAAGGTCAAGGCGGAGCTGGCCCAGTTCGGGGCCGCCACGACCGTCCAACCGTAGGCGCCGGCGCGGCCAGAAAGGCAAAGTCATGAAAGCGACGACCATTCTCCTGACCACGGCTCTTTCGTTCTCGTTCGTCGGCACCACCCTGGCCAGTACCTACGGGTCGGTGGAGCCGATCGCCAACCCGGCGGTGATCGACACGCGGCCGCTGAGAGACCAGAGTCTCGACGTGCGGACGGCTTTCGCCCGGCAACTGTTTCAGTGCGGCATCGTGGACCAGGTCATCCACGCGCTTTCCTCGAGCGGCGCCGTCAGCACGATCAACGGGCTCAACACGCGTTTCGAGGTCGGGGCGGGAGGCTTCAACGGACACACCAATCCCGCCTACGTCTACACCGTGATCGACAGCGGCCCGAACGCGGCGCGCATCGCCGATATCAGCGTGTTGACGGACAGCCTCGGGTACGTCCTCTCGCAGGGCAGCGCCTTCCTGCTGGACGCCGACAACACCGCGAGCTTCGACTTTCCGGCCAACTACGTGGTGCTCAACTTCGCCGCGCCCCCGTCGATCGCGGACTCTGCCGCGCTGTTCGAGACCGTCGGCCGGATCGACCCCCAGATCTTCTCGACCGACACCAGCGGTTACACCCAGTACGGCCGGGCCTACCTGTCGCTGCAGTCCGACGTGCCGGACGCGGAGTTCATTGCAGGATACGTGCAGGCGGCCGACGAGTTCGGCGTCGAGTACACGCCGATCGTCAACGGGCAGCCGTCGCTCTTCCAGGGCGGGGCCGCCTTCCCGGGCAACAACTGGAGGACGAAGCCGAACGGTGAGGGCTATCTGGCCCGGATTCCTGCGCAGACCCACGCGGCGCTGGGCCAGATTCGCGACTTCCACCTCCGCGTCACGCGAGAGGTCCTCAAGAAGCTGAAGGAGGGCGACGACCACCACGACGGCGACAAGGCGGTCCGCGAGGTGACGCAGTTCAAGTGCCGTTGAGCTCTACCGCGAGCTCAGCCTGACCCCACGAGCCGCGGGTTCCTGGACGCCTAGCGACTGCGCCAAATGCCCAGACGCTTGGCCGCGATGAGCACTGGAGGCGTTCCGTTCAGATCGAGCGTGCTCCTCCGACTCGCTGTTCCCCAACGATTCCTCGACCGGGGTCGGCCTCCCGTTCGTTTGGCACGACCAATGCTGAGCGGACACGGGAGGCCAAATGAGACGAAGGGCGTTGATCCGTCCCGCCTGGGCGCTAGGGGCTTGCCTCGTGCTCGCTGCCGCCCCGACGCCGGCCAGCGGCGGGCCCTGGGTCAACGTGCGGAGCCCTCATCTCATCGTCGTCTCGGACGCAGGCGCCGGCGAGGCGCGACGGATCGCCGTGCGCTTCGAAAAGATCCGAGCGGCCCTCAAGGCCCTCTGGCCGTGGGCGCGCGTGGACCCACCCGTTCCCCTCACGATTCTGGCCACGCGCGACGAGCAAGGGCTCAAGGTTCTCCTTCCCGGGTATTGGGAGGTCAAGGGCAGAGCGCAGCCGGCTGGAGTATTCATGCGCGGTCTCGCTCGGCCCTGGATCGCCCTGCGGGCTGACCTCGCGGAGCCCAGCCCGGGAAGCGACAACCCTTACTCGCTGATCCAGCACGAGTATGTCCACCTGGTCGTGAGACTGAACTTCGAGCGTGTCCCTCCCTGGCTCAACGAGGGCGTGGCGGAATTGCTCGGCGGCACGATAGTGTGGGGGAACGGGGTCGCGTTGGGCCGACCGATCGTCAGGCACTTGCACCTGTTGAGGGATCGGAAGCTGCTGCCGGTCGAAGCGCTCTTTCTCGTCGACCAACACTCGCCAGAGTACTCCGAGGAGAGGCGCATCGGCCTGTTCTATGCGCAGTCATGGGCCCTCGTCCACTACCTCATGCTGGATCCAAAGGCCTCTCACGATCCGCGCTTCAAGGGCTTCGTGAGCAAGGTGGTCGAAGGGATGGAGCCCACGGCGGCATTGCGTGCGCAGGGCCTCAACGCCGCCGAGTTGGATCGCGCGCTCGAGAGCTACGTTCGCCAGCTGACATACTGGCAGGCCACGCTCGCCACTCCGATCCAGGCTGGCGATGACTTCAGGACCCAAGAGATCTCGCTGGCGGAGTGGTCGGCCGCCTGCGGGGAGTTCCTGGTCGATTCCGGTCGCGGGTCCGATGGCCGGCGTCTGCTGGACCAGGCGGAACGTCAGCAGCCCGATCTCGCGTCGGTCCAGGAGGCCATGGGTCTGGCCCTGTTCAGGGAAGGGCGAATCGCCGAGGCGCAGGAGAGGCTGGAGCGGGCGACGCGCCTCGATCCCCTCAGCCCGACGGCACACGTTGTCGCCGGACTCGTAACGCTGCAAGCGGCAACGACTATCGAGACGCGACGCGACGCGCGCGGGCACCTCGAGAAAGCGCTCCAGCTCGCTCCCGAGCATGCCCTGGCCCACGCTCTCCTGACGGAGCTGCTCCTCGCCGACAACGAGGTCCAGCCCGCGCTTGAGCATGCCTTCCGGGCAGCGTCCCTCGAGCCTGGCTCGGGCCGACACCGCCTCTCACTCGCCCGAGCCCTGGCGGCAGTACGCCGCCTCGCCGATGCGGAGGCACAGGTACAGAAGGCCCTCGACCTGGGCCTCGACGACTCGGGACGCGAGGCGGCACGAACGCTGCTTCAGTCGCTCTCGGGTCTCGCCCGCAAGTCCGACGAGCCTGCCTTGCCGGCGGGGGCTGTGGGCACCCCCTCGGGTATCTCGACCG
Organism: Acidobacteriota bacterium; assembly: GCA_003222275.1. Taxonomy (GTDB): domain Bacteria; phylum Acidobacteriota; class Vicinamibacteria; order Fen-336; family Fen-336; genus AA32. The sequence goes on from QHVJ01000120.1 coordinate 23,237, forward strand.
CGTCTCCCGTCGCTGGGAGTGCGACGGCCCCGAGCGGGCGGGCGACGGCTTGGGGCGTCTTCGTCGACGCGGATGGAACGGCGCGGGTCATGGTCCGAGGCGACTGCGTCGAGATACCGCTGCCCCCGGTGCGTACGACCTGAGCGCGGAGATCGGCAACGTGAACGCGCCGCGCCTGTTGCGTCCGGTCGACGGCGACTTCATAGCTCAGGTCACGGTCACCAACGCGCTACAGCCTGACCCGGGCCGAGGATCGGCACGGCGGAGGCCATTCAACGGCGCCGGCCTGCTGCTGTGGCAGGATGAGAAGAACTATGTCCGACTCGAATTCGGCGCCTTCGTAGAAGAGAAAGGCGCCACTGTACGCTTTGCCCTCTTCGAGCATCGGAAGAACGGCCTGCCGGCAGGAGGACTGGCGCAAGCAAATACGCGCCTCGAGGCACGTCCGACAGGCTTGCGGCTGGAGCGCCGTGACCGCACGCTCCTGGGCTTCGTCCGACAGGGTGGGCACGACTGGACGCCGGTGGGTCAGTTTGAAGTGGACCTGCCTCAGCAGCTCTACGTCGGCATTGCGGCCGTGAATACCACGCAGGCGCCGTTTGCTGCCGAGTTCGAAGACTTCAACATCTCGTCGAGGCCCTGATCTCGTGCTCGGCGACTAGCGGTCCGCCTTCGCCTTGAACTGAGCGACTTCCGTTCGCAACCGGCGCACTTCCGCGACGAGAGACTTCACGCGAGCCACGACTTCTTCTCGTTCATCGCGGCCGAATGGCTTCTCTTCCCAGTGTCGAAGGAGCCCGAGCAAGCTCTCCAGCTTCTCATCGCTCAGCGGCTTCGACTCTTCAGCCATGTTTCGCCTCCAGTGCTGCTGCGTCGGCGCTTGGTCTGGCGGGTAAGCGATCGCAGGGCATTGGCCGGCCCCATTCTACGCGCGCTCGGCACCGTTGCGGCCCCGACACCGAGGAAGGGCCGCTGTTCCTGGGAGCCGTGGCGGAAGCGGGTGGGAATCGACGGCAGCTGAGTCGGGGCCGTCGTCAAGCCTACCTTCCGACGCACCCCATGAGCCGCAAGATTCCATGACTGGCCAGGCATGTGCCGAGCACGACATAGAGACCAGCGCCCACTCTTGCTCGCAGCGCCCACTGGGAGGGCGGGCCATTTCTCATCTTGCGCAACGGAACGCCGCCCCAGAGGAGACACGCGCCCACGCTACCAAGAATGACGCCAATCGCGATGCTCTGGAAGGGGCCGATCATCGCGCTCCCCTTACCGGTCCGCCTCGGCCTCGTTCAGGGCTGCCACCAGGCGCGCTTCGAGCCTGCCGCCGCGCTTGCACGCAGCCGCCGCACCTCGGCGACAAGGCGCCGAATGAGGGCCGCCTTCTCCGGAGCGTCCTGCGCGAACGGATCGAGCTTTGGATGAGCCAACTCCAGGAGGTCGCCGAGTTCCTTCTCGCTCAAAGGCTCGAGTTCGTCAGGACTAGTCGGATGCTTCATGACCCTCACGCGATGTCTCGATCAGGCTCCACTCATCGTCGCCGACCCTGCGTCGGCTCGTTTGCCATGCGGCCAGTCTACGGCAGGGGCTTCATTCCCACTGTGACGGCCCTCGCGGAGGTAATGGCCATCACAGGGCCACGGCTACCGGCCGGTCATCTCGCTCTCCGCCACTTCGCAAAGTCGCTCTCGGGATACTCCGGCGGCATCGACGGGCCGCACCACCCGTCATCTCACTTACGGGCTGAGCTAGCCTAGCGGAGGCGAAAGCGGGTCGCGGGTCTCTTCGGCTGGCTCAAGACGGTGGGGATCACAAGGAAGATGCGAAACCTGAGCGCGACGTCCGCGTGAACCCCCGTTTCATTCTTGCTGGTGGGCGCCCAACGCGCCCATGAGATGCTTGTTCCAGAACAAGTTGCCTAAAGCAGTACTTGAGGTTGCATCCTGGCTGCGC
>QHVJ01000393.1 GCA_003222275.1 Acidobacteriota bacterium
CTTCAGCTCCCGCCGGTCCACGACCATGTCGAGCATGCCGTGCTGGAGGAGGAACTCGGCGCGCTGGAAGCCCTCGGGCAGCTTCTGGCGGATGGTCTGCTCGATGACGCGGGGCCCGGCGAAGCCGATGAGGGCGCCCGGCTCCGCCAGGTTGAGGTCTCCGAGCATCGCGAACGACGCCGTCACCCCACCCGTCGTGGGATCGGTGAGGACGCTGATGAAGGGGACCCGCGCCTGGTCGAGGCGGGCGAGGGCGGCGGAGATCTTCGCCATCTGCATGAGGGAGAGCGTGCCCTCCATCATGCGGGCTCCCCCCGAGCAGGAGACGATGAGCAGGGGCATGCGCTCCCGGGCAGCCTTCTCGACCGCGCGGGTCACCTTCTCCCCGACCACGACGCCCATGGAGCCGCCGATGAACCCGTACTCCATCGCCGCGATCACCGTCGGGGTCCCGCCCACGGTTCCCACCGCGGAGACCAGCGCGTCGAGAGACCCCGTCTTGCGCTTGCCGTCCTGGAGCCGCGCCGCGTAGGCCTTGGTGTCACGGAAGGCGAGGGGGTCCGAGCTGACGAGCCCGTGGTCGAGCTCCTCCCAGCTGCCGTCGCACAGCAGCTCGAGGCGCTGGCGGGCGGAGATGCGGAAGTGGAACCCGCACTTCGGGCAGACGCTCAGGTTGTCGACGACGGCCTTGCGATAGAGGATCTCCTTGCACGAGTCGCACTTGACGTAGAGGCCCTCCGGGACGCGGCTCTCCTGCTCGTGGGCGGGCAGGGGCGATCGCTCGCGCCGGAACCAGGCCATGGCCTACTGCCCGGCCTCCTCCTCTTCTTCCTTCTCGAGGTCGTTCTCTATGCCGAGCATCTTGCAGGCGCCGTCGTAGATCTGCTTGGCCGCGTCCTTGGCGTTCTTCAGCTCGGCCAGCCGGTCCTTGACCTTCGCCAGCTCCTCCTCGATCTGGGTGTTGAGGTCGCCGATCTGCTTGCGGGTCATCTCCAGGGTCTGCTGGTAGAACTGCGCCTGGTCCTTCGAGAGCGCCATGCTGCTGGTCTCCTACTTGATGCCGAACCGCTTCAAGAGCTTCTGGATGGACATGCTCGCGCTGGGCCCGGTCTCGGACGGCGGCGCCGGAGGGGGGGACGCGGGGGAGGCGGCGGCCCCGGCGGCGGGCGGCGCTTCGGGCTCGTGGGCCTCGTCGACCACCGTGGCCTCCCGCTCCCGCGGCTCGTAGAGCGTCTCCATGAAGCGGGCGAGGGCGGCGGCGGTCGGGGGCGGCGGGGCCTCGTGCATCACCGCCTCGAGGTCGCGGTACATCTCGGCCGCGTCCTGGTAGCGCCGCTCGGGGTCGCGCTCGAGGGCCTTCATCACCACCCGCTCGAGGGCGGGCGGGACCTCGCGGTTCAGGCTGCGGGGAGGCGCGACCTTGCACTCCCGCACCGTCTCCAGGATCGAGACCTCCGAGCTGCCGAGGAAGGGCTTGTGGTCGGTCACCATCTCGTAGAAGACGATACCGAGCGAGAACAGGTCCGAGCGCCGGTCCATCGGCTTGCCCCATGCCTGCTCCGGGCTCATGTAGAGGAGCTTGCCCCGGAGCGCGCCGACTTCGGTGACGGTGGCCTTGCTGGCCGCCTTGGCGATGCCGAAGTCGGTGAGCTTCACGTCTCCCTCGAAGGAGATCAGGATGTTCTGCGGGCTGATGTCGCGATGCACGGTCATCATCGGCTGGCCGCGGTCGTCCTTCTTGCGGTGGGCGTACTCGAGGGCCGAGCAGACGCGGCTCGCGATGAGCGCGCAGAGGTCGAGGGGGACGCGGATGGCCCGCTCGCGGGCGCGCCGCAATATGGACCGCAGGTCGCGGCCCTGCACGTACTCCATCGCGATGTAGTAGCTCTTCTCGATGCGGCCGAGGTCGAAGATCTGGACGATGTTGGGGTGCGTGAGGCCGGCGACCATCTTGGCCTCGTCCACGAACATGTCGACGAACTCCTTGTTGTCGGAGAGGTGGGGCAGGATGCGCTTCACCGCCACCACCTTCTCGAAGCCTTCGACCCCGCTGCGCTTGGCCTTGAAGACCTCGGCCATCCCGCCGACGGCCACGCGCTCGAGCAGGCGGTAGGGACCATAGGCGCCCTCGCCCGGGCCCACCGGCTCGGCCACCCCGGCCGGGATCTCCTCGGGCCCGGGTTCGGCGGGAGCGGAAGCGCTGGCCGCCGCGGGGGCCGGCCGCGGAGGTGCCTGGCCCAGCGCCTCGTCCGCGATGGCCGCCAGGTCCAGCGTCTTGCCCTGGGGAGCGACGACCTGCGGGTTGGCGGCTCGGAACTTCGTGCCCGCCCTGCTCTGGGGGAGGGGAGCCTCGGCGGGTGCCGCCGGCTTCAGCTGGCCCCGAAGGTGCCGGAGGTCCTGCCGGCCCTCCTCGTCGGTGGCCGTCACGGGCGGCAGGACGGGGCCCGTCGGCTCGGGCTCGCGTGCAGGCTCGGATTGCGGAGCCGAGGCTGCCGCTTCGCCGGGCGCCGAGAAAGCGTCGAGCAGCGCCGCGACGTCGTCGGGGAGCCCTTCGGCAGGCGGCCCGCCGAGAGGCGACTTGACCCCCGAGCCCTTGGGGAGGGGCGTCTTCGCCGGAGCGGACTTCGCCGGCGCGGTCGGCGGTTCCACCGCCGTGCCGCCCGGCTCGCTCACCTGCACCTTGATGGGCCCCGAGCGCCGCGCGGCCGGAGCGGATGCCGGCGGCTCGTTCGGTGCCCCGACAGGCTTCTCGTCGAGCATGTCTCCGAAGAGGTCCTCGGACGTGAGGAGCTTGTCGTCGTCTTTCGAGTCCTTGCGCCCAGAACTCATGTGGTCGCTTCGGGAGGGCCGCCCGGTGCCAGCAAATTCAAGCCTCCCACGAGGATAGACCGCCTGCCGACTCTACGTCAACGAAGCGGCCTGTCCCGCCTCGAGCTCCAATAGAGGTAGAGCGGCAACCCGAAGGCCGTCAGGACCAGCCCGAGGCCGGAGTTCCGGGGGTCGCCGATCAGGATGAAGACGAGGAAGAAGGCCGCGACGACCACGTAGAGGGCGGGCAGGACGGGATAGCCCCAGGCCCGGTAGGGCCGATGCAGCTCCGGTCGATGGCGGCGGAGGACGAAGAGACCGACGACCGTCAGGATGTTGAACAGCAGGGAGGAGAACGCGCTGAGCGTGATCAGATCGCTGTAGGTCCCGGTGAGGGTGAGGAGCGCCGCCACCACGCCGTGCAGAAGAAGGGCCCGCGCGGGCGTGAGGAATCGCGGGTGGACGATCGCCGCCGAGCGGAAGAACAGCCCATCCCGGGCCATCGCATAGACCACACGCGCGCCGGCGAGGGTCAGCCCGTTCACGCAACCGAAGGTCGAGATGAGGATCGCCGCCGCGATGAAGGCCACCCCCGCCGGGCCGAGCGCGCGGGAGGCGGCCTCGGCGGCGATCCGATTGTCCTTGACCGCGAACATCTGGGTGATGGGCACCATGTACAGGTAGATGGCCACGGCCGTGCAGTAGACGAGCGTCACGCCCACCGTGCCCAGCAGGAGCGAGCGGGGAAGGTTCTTCTGCGGGTCCTTCACCTCTTCCGCGGCAAAGGTGATGGAGTTCCAGGCGTCGTAGGCGAAGAGCGCCTTGCTCATGGCCACGGCCATCGCCGCGAACAGGCCCAGCTTGATCCCTTCGGGACCGAGGGTCGGACCGCCCGTGGGGCCCAGGTTCCCGAGCGAGCCCTTTCCGCTCGCCAGGGCGAGGATCACCAGGGCGGCGACCCCCGAGACCTTGGCGATCGTGAACACGTTCTGGACGAAGGCGCCGGCGCGCAGCCCCCGCACGTTGATGGCGGTGACGGCGACGATCACGACGAGCCCGGCGGCCTGGGCCGTCGTGAAGCGGAAGCGGCCGAGCGCGAAGAGGACGGCGTCCTCGCTGATGCCGGGCAGGAACACTCCCAGGTACTTCGCGAACGCCACCGCCACCGCCGCCACGAAGCCGGTATTGATGGCGACGAGGAAGGTCCATCCGTAGAGGAACCCCCAGAGCGGGCCGAACGCCTCGCCGAGGAAGACGTACTGGCCGCCGGCGCGCGGCAGGGCCGCCGCGAGCTCCCCGTAGGCGAGGGCGCCGAACAGCGTCAGCGCACCCCCGATCAGCCACAGGCCCAGGAGCAGGGGCGGGCTCTGGACGTAGCCGGCCATGATCGAGGGGGCGACGAAGATGCCGGAGCCGATGACGCTGCCGACGATGAGCGTGGTGGCGTCGAGCAGGCCCAGGCCCCGCACGAGTTGGGCCGCCGGTGGCGTCGCGGCTGCGCTCTGGGCCAAGGCGCTAGAGTATAATCCGGCCGCTCCACGCAATGGACATCGAGCTACTCTTTACGTACGGCCCGTGGCTGCTTGGAGCCCTGGTTGTACTCTTCGTATACAAGCAGTTTGTTTCCCGCGTTTCCCTGCGCGGGCCGTCGATGAACAAGGACGCGGTGCTGGGCAAGGTCCTGGGCTCCAGCTACACGGAAGCCAAG
>QHVJ01000394.1 GCA_003222275.1 Acidobacteriota bacterium
GTCGTAGACCTTGGCCTTCTTGAGGAGCGCTTCCTCTTCCTTCTCGGCCTTGGCCCAGAGCGCGCGCTCGTCGGACTCGGGCTTGAACGCCTGACCCTCGGCGCCGATCGGCGGCACGTTCCGGCTCGCGCACGCGGGCAGCAGCAGGCTCAGGATGACGAGCCAGGCGACCGTTCTACGCATCAGTTCCTCGACCCCAGCTGCTGACGAACCTTGCGCAGCTCGTCCCGAAACCCGTCGGCGTCGGCTGCGCCCGGGAAGCGCGTGAGATAGCGCTCCCATTCCTTCGCGCCGTCGTGCAGCCGGCCCATCCGGACGAGCACCGTGCCGCGGTCGCGCTGGTGAATGCCCGAGCCGGCATCCAGCACGAGCAGCCGGTCCACCACGCCGAGCGCGCGATCCCAGTCCTGGCGCTTTGCGTAGATGCCCTTGAGGTTGCGGAGCATGCGGACGACGATCTGGTGCTTGCTGCACGGCGCCCAGTGCGCCTCCTCGAGCTTGACGGGCCGCCCGACCGCGCGGGCGGCGATCTCCTCGGCGCGCTCGGGCGTCAGGATCGCGCCGCCGTCGAACGGATCGAGGAACACGCGCCGCCCGGCCAGCCGGGCGCCGACGATGAAGTGGCCCGGCAGCCCGACGCCGTCGACCTCCACGCCCACGCGCCGGCCGATCTCGATGGTCAGCACCGAGAGCGTGATCGGAATGCCGAGCCGCCGATCGAGCACGTCGTTGAGGCACGAGTTGCGCGGGTCGTAGTACTCCTTGTCGTTGCCGCGGAAGCCCTCCTCATCGAACAGGAACGCGACGAGGCGGTCGAGCGCGGCCTGGGGCCCGCGCGATCCGGCCGCCCCCGAGCGCGCCGCCAGCGAGTCGAGCCGCGCCACCTCGCCGTCGACGTCGAGGTCGGGGTGCTCGATCCGCGCGACGGCCAGCGCCGCGCGCGTGAGGTCGATGCGCTCGTCCTGCGTGCGCGCCAGCTCGCGAAAGGGATCGAGCGCGTCCATCAGCACCCCGGCGCGTGGTGGATGCCGGCCGTCGCGAGCGCCTTCTTCTGCAGCTCGTCGGCCAGCTCCAGCGTGCGCCGCGCGGCACGCTGCGCCGCCGCCTGCGCCTCGGGAGTCGTCGCCAATCTCAAGAGTGTCCGGCGGCCCAGCTCGTGGTGATGGCGCTCGTCGGGCTCGATGACGTCGCGGTAGAGCGCCGCCGTCTCCTTGTCCCCCACCCGCTCGCAGAACTCGATGAACTGGCGGTTCTTGACGACCGCGATCGCCTCGCGCGTGAACTGGCCGGCCGCCACGCGCTCCACGTCCGCCGTCAGCGTCTCGAGGTATGTCGTCAGCGGGCCGACCCCGCCGGCGAGCGGACTGAACGTGTCGGCGTCGAACCCGAGCTGCGTGAGCCGCGCCGCCACCAGCTCGTAGTGCTTGGCCTCGTCGGCGGCCTGGCGCGCCAGCGACAGCATCAGCTTGAGGTCGCTGGACGTCACCAGCCAGCGCGCGGCGATCAGCGTGGCCTCCGCCTCGTTGCGGAGCGCGACCTTCAAGAGGTTGGGGACGTTGAGCGGGCCCTTCACCTCGGGGGTCAGCGTGGCGTCGGGCTCGAGCGCGCGCAGCCGGGCCTGGTTCTCGGCGTCGAGCGCGGCGACGAACTCTTCGGAGGTCACTTGATCCCCTCGCGCAGCAGGGCCGGCAATTCCTGGGTCAGCGTCTCCTTCGTCACCACGCGGCCGCAGCGCGCGTGCCACGGCTGCGTCTGCCTGGCCAGCGCGTGGGTCGTGTAGGCGAGCACCGGCGGCGGGGGCGTCGCGCGCTCGAGCGCCGCGAAGATCTCCGCGTAGTCGAAGTTGCCGGTGAGGTCGAGGAGCACGAGCCGCGCGCCCTCGGCCAGGGCCGCGTCGATCTCGCCGTTGGAGCGGGCGAAGACGAGCGGGACGCCGGCGAGCCGGGCGACTTCGCGGATGCGCGCGACGAAGAAGAGGTCGGAAACGACGGCCACCACGCGCGCGGTCGCGGGCTGCGAGCCGGGGTGGGCTTCTCTCGAGCCGGTGCTAGTCACTCTGCTCGCGGATGCCAAGCCAGTAGCGCTGCCACTCCGCGATGTGGCTGAACGTGCGCATGTCGCGGATCCGGTCCACGTAGACGATGCCGTTGAGGTGGTCGGTCTCGTGCTGGAGCACGCGGGCGAAGAACTCCTTGGCGACGAGGTCGACGGCCTTGCCCTCGCGGTCGAGGCACTCCAGCCGCACCCCCGTGAAGCGCGGCACCACGCCCCGCATGTCGGGCACGGAGAGGCATCCCTCCCAACCGTCCTCCGTCTCCTCGGTGAGCGGGGTGACGACGGGGTTGATCACGACGGTCAGCGGGATCTCCGGCGCGTCGGGATAGCGGGGATTCTTGCCGACCTCGATCACCGCGATCCGCCGCGGCACGTGCACCTGGTTGGCGGCCAGCCCGGCGCCGTCGTACTCGTGCATGGTCTCGATCATGTCGTCGATCAACTGCTGGACGTGGGCCGAGCGGATGTCGGCGGGAGCTACGGGTTCGGCCTGCTGGCGCAGCACCGGATGACCGAGCCGCGCGACCTTCAGAATCGCCATAACGTCGTGAATTGTAACACGCGGGGCGAGCCGATCAGGAGATGGTGGCGCCTTCTCTGGGTACGATCGTCCCGATCGGCACCTCGACGCTGAAGGTCGCGCCACGGCCCTCGCCGGCGCTCTCGGCTCGCACCCGGCCACGATGCAGCTCGACGAGGTGGCGGACGATCGCCAGCCCGACGCCGAGCCCCGAGTACTTCCGCGGGACGCCGCCGTCGGCCTCGCGGAAACGCTCGAAGACGTGCGGCAGGACGTCGGGCGCGATGCCGACGCCGGAATCCGAGACGACCAGCGTCACCGCGTGTCCGGTCCGGGCCAGCCGCACCTCGACGCTGCCGCCGGCAGGCGTGAACTTCACGGCGTTGGACACGAGGTTCGACGCGACCTGGGCAAGCCGCTCGGCGTCGCCGCGGACCACCGCGTCGGTGGGGAAGCTGACGGTCAGGACGTGCCGCTTGGCCTCGATGGCCGGCGCCGCCGATTCCAGCACGCTCTGCACCACGCGCACGAGGTCGACGTTCGAGAGCTCCAGCACGATCTTGCCGGTGATGGCGTGAGTGACGTCCAGCAGGTCGCCGACGAGCCGCCGCTGGGCGTCGGCGTTGCGCTCGATGACCTCGACCGCGCGGCGCGTCGTGTCCGCGTCCACGCGGCCGGACCTCAACATCTTGGCCCAGCCGACGATGGCCGTGAGGGGCGTCCGCAGCTCGTGCGAGAGCGCCGCGAGGAACTCGTCCTTGGTGCGGTTGGCCCTCTCGGCCTGCCGCAGACTCTCGCGCAGGCTCACGCTCTCCAGCGCCAGCGCCGCGGCGTCCGCGATGGACTGCAGCCGCGCGACCTCGCGCTCGTCGGCACGATGCCGACTCGCCCAGTAGGCGCCGATCGCGGCCACGGGCGCCTCACGCCGCACCGGCACCACGACGAGGCTCTGGACGAACGTGGAGCGATAGGCGTCGGCGGAGATCCGCGGATCGGCGTAGATGTCCTCGAGCGCGACCGCCTGCGCGTTCAGCATCACCCAGCCGGCGAGGCAGGTGGCCATCGGGACGCGGCGGCCCTTCCAGAGCGGGGCGATGGCGCTCTCGTCGGCGAAGGAGCACTGGTCGCCGTCGCGGAGGACGAAGGTCACGCCGTCGGCGCCACTCACCTCGCGGGCGACCGATAGGAGCTGGCGGACGACCTCGAGCAACGTGACCGGCGTTGATCCGCTCATCCGGTCTTCTATCGTTAGCGCTCCCGCGGCGCAGCGTCAATGCGGATCTGGCGTCAGGGCTTCGTCTCGCCGCGCTCGACGGTCATCGAAGCCGTCCTATTCCGGGCAGGAAGCGCCCCACACCGCGCGCGTACTCGCGGTAGGTGGCGCCGTAGGCCTTCGAGAGGTAGGCCTCCTCCGTCAGGACTTGCAGCCGCATCCCGACGAAAGCGGAGACCAGGAGGACGAGCGACAGCCGGGTCGGCAGCAGGAGCGTGTAGCCGGTGAGCACGATCAGGATGGCGAAGAAGATCGGATTGCGACAGAAGCGGTACACGCCGCTCGTGACCAGGCCCGGACGCGCTCCTTGCTCGATTCCGATCCGCCACGATGCGCCGAGCTCGAGCTGAGCCACCACGAGAAGGACGGCGCCTCCGAGCAACACAGCCATCCCGAGCACCGGCAAGATCGCCACCGATGGCGGCTCGATCACGTAGCGAGACGCCAGCGATTCGGGCGATGCCGCCGCCATCACCGCCTGACCGGCCAGGAAGAGCACGAGGACCACACCCAGGGCGTCTCGTAACTGCTCCTGCCAGCGTGCAGACCGGAGGAACCGTATTCCCCGGTTGCCATACCGCCGACGCTGCCACGAGACCCGCCAGCCAATGATTCCCAGCAGGAGCACGACACCGACGAGAGGCAGAAAGCGCGACATCACCCAGGGCTCAGCCCGAGAAAGCGCGCGGCGTTGGCGCCGTCCACGATCGCCGTCCGCGCGGCGGGCACGAGCCCCGCCGACTCCACGGCGCGCACCGGATCGTCGGCGCCCATGTCGAACGGGTAGTCGCTGCCGATGACGACGCGGTCCATGCCCAGCTCGTCGACGATGAATCGGAGATTCGACGCGCCGAGCGTGAGCGAGTCTACCCAGATGCGCCGCGCGTACTCGCGCGGCTCGCGCGGAATGGCAGCCGGCCCCTCGGGCCGCACGGCCCAGCCGTGGTTGAGCCACGCCAGGGTGAACGGAAACGCGCCGCCGCCGTGGGCAAAGCAGATGCGCAGCCGCGGCAGCCGCTCGAGCACGCCGCCGAAGACGAGCGTGGAGATGGCCAGCGCCGTCTCCAGCGGGTTGCCGACGATCAGCGGGAAATAATACTTCTTCATCCGGTCCAGCCCGATCAGCGGCGCCGCCGGATGCACGAACACGGCGACGTCGAGGTCCACGCACGCCGCGAAGAACTCGAAGAGCGCCGGGTCGTCGAAGTCGCGCCCGCCCGGGCACGTGCCGATCTCGACGGCGGAGAGGCCCAGCCGCTCGCGCGCGTGGCGCAGCTCCTCGATGGCCAGCGCGGGCGCTTGCAGCGGCACCGTGGCCATCCCCACGAAGCGCTTCGGATGCTTCGCGACGATCTCGGCCACGTTCGCGTTCTGCATCCGCGCGAAGCCCTGGTTGGCCTTGGCGTCGGCCCAGTAGCAGAACATCACGGGCGGCGGCGACAGCGCCTGCACGTCGATGCGTAGCCGGTCCATGTCCTCGAGGCGCCGCGTGGGGTTTCACGAGCGGTCGTCGATGTCGCGGAAGAACTGCGCGCCGGTGAAGATCGTCGCGCGGCAGTCGTCACGGTGCTCCAGGCGCGGCCAGTTGCCGCCGCCGCAGCGCGCCGCCCAGTCCTGCCAGCGCTCGGGGACGACGTGAGTGTGGACGTCGACGCGCACGCTACGTCGGCTCCACGCGGCCGATCGGCGTCTCCACCTTGTCCATCGCGCTCCGGAACTCCGGATCCTGCACCGCGCGGCGCGTGGCGTCCCGCAGCCTGGCGCTCAGCACCAGGGGAAACGCGACGATGACGGCGGGGCGGATCGAGTCATCGGTCTCTCTCCGAGCGCGGCGGGTGGCGTCGGGACACTCTACACCAACGCGCGAACGACTCGAGGGACGAACGGGGCGTTCCGGTGGGATAGGAGCGCGGACACGGAAACGCGGCGGCGCCGGGGGACAGGACCGTCGCCGCCGCGTCCCGTCAGGGACGGCGGTTACTTCTTCTGGCCGCCCTACGGGGAACGAGCAAGCGACATACCAGCCAACCGAAACTACGACGCGCTGCGGCGACGGTTGCCGAGCACGATCGCCGCGTTGCGGGCGAGGCCGGC
>QHVJ01000395.1 GCA_003222275.1 Acidobacteriota bacterium
CGTCCGTCTCGGGGATCGTGGCCAGGTAGTCGTCCTTCACCTTCTTCATGAGGGCGTAGGACTCGATCTTGCCGGGGTGGCGCATGGCCTCGAGCAGCCGTCCGGCCATGAACTGCTCCGCCTCCGCGACCCACGCCGGGTCGTACTCCTTCTTCTTGACCGCCCACTTGGGCTTGCCCGCCTTGGCGCGGAGGTCCTTCAGCAGGGCGACGATGCGCTTGATGGCCGCATGCCCCTCGGCGAGCGCCTGGACCATCTCCGCCTCGGAGATCTCCTGGGCTCCCGACTCCACCATCACGATCGCGTCCTCGGTCCCCGCCACGAGGAGGTTGAGCTTGCTCTTGGTCCGCAGCTCGGTGGAGGTGGGGTTGATGACGCACTGGCCGTCCCAGAAGCCGACGCGGACGGCACCGATGGGACTCTCGAACGGGATCGAGGACAGATAGAGAGCGGCCGAGGCGCCCGTGATGGCGAGCGTGTCGGAGTCGTTCTCGAGGTCGGCGGAGAGCAGCAGGCCGATGACCTGCGTCTCGTTGGCGTAGCCCTCGGGGAACAGCGGCCGCAGCGGGCGGTCGATCATCCGCGAGGTGAGGATCTCCTTCTCGTTGGGCCGCCCCTCACGCTTGAAGAACCCCCCGGGGATCTTGCCCGCCGCGTAGGTGTTCTCCCGGTAGTCCACGGTCAAGGGCAGGAAATCCACGCCGGGCCGGACGTCCTTCTGGGCGTTCGCGGTGGCCAGGACCACGGTGTCCCCCAGCCGGACCACCACGGCGCCGTCGGACTGCTTGGCCATGCGGCCGGTCTCGAGGGACAGCGTGTAGCGTCCCAGGGGCATCTCGACTTTCTCGATCGTCATCTCTTCTCTCTCCGCTCCGCGCGGCGCCTCCCCCCTGGGGGCTCCGCAAGAGAGAGCACGAGACGGCGCCTCCGCTGGAGAAAGGCGGCTCTCGTTGCTCTCGTTTGAAACGTCCTGGGAGGGGTACGGTCGTCGCTGGTCGCGGGGGCCTACTTCCGGATGCCGAGCTTCTCGATGAGCCCCCGATACCGCGCAACGTCCTTGGTCTTGAGATAGTCCAGCAGGCGCCGGCGCTGGCCGACGAGCATCATGAGTCCGCGCCGCGAATGATGGTCCTTGGCGTGGGCCTTGAAGTGCTCGGTCAGATACCCGATCCGCTCGCTCAGGATGGCGATCTGGACCTCCGGCGATCCGGTGTCCGTCTCATGAGTCCGAACGCCGGCGATGATGTCTGTCTTCTGCGCCTTGCTGAGCGTCACCCGCCTTACCTCCTCACCCTCTCTCTTTCACAAGTGGTCATCGTAACATGTCGCCGCGTCGACTGTAAACCCGTGGTAAGCTCGCCCTCTTTTTAATCCATTGAACGCCAGCATCTTACCTTCGACGCTGACGTACGCGCTCTTCGCCGGCGCGGCCCTCGTCGGACCCGGCGTGGCGCTGCAGCGCCTCATTGCCGGCGCGATCGACCCGGCGCTGGTCCTGCCGATCGGCCTCGCCTGCTCCGCGGGCGCCTTCTGGCTGAGCCTCGTGGCCGGCGCGCCGTGGCTGTATCCGCTCCTGATCGCGTTCGCCCTCGCTGGGGCCGTCCTCGCCCGCGGGCGTCCCTGGCGATTCGCGGCCGGCCCTCCGGTGCGTGGCGCCCTGGCACCCCTTGCGGTGCTGGTCGCGCTGTTGGCGGTGACCCAGTATCCGGGTAACCGCTTCTCCGCGGGCGGCGATTTCCGGCTCGACCCGTTCGTGGCCTTCGACACCGCTTTTCACGTCGGGCTCACGCGGGAGCTGACGATCGGCTATCCGCCGCAGCTCCCCGGTGTCGCCGGGTTCCCCGTCGGCTATCACTTCGGCACCGACCTCGTGCGCGCGGCGGCGCTGCGCTGGGCCTGTATCGATCCCTACGATGCGATCAGCCGGTTCGACGTCACGCTCGGAGCCCTCGCGCTGTTGCTCGCGTTGCGCGCCGCGGCCCGCGCGGTGGGCGCCTCGCCGTTTGCCGTCTCGCTCGCGGGATGGTCGCTCCTGGCCACCGACTTCTCGTTCGCCTTCGCGGCCAACTCGCAGGCCCACTGGTGGGCGGACCTGCTCCGCGGCAACATCCTCATCTCGCTCTTTCTCGCCAACCCGGTCGTTCCTGCCCTCGCGATCGCCCTGGGAGCGCTCGTCGCGCTCCGGCGCCACGAGAACCTCGAGGGAAGGGGCTGGCTCCTCCTCGCGGCGGCTCTGGGCGCGGCGGTGCCCTTCTTCAAGGTGTTCCTCGGCGCCCACCTCCTCCTCGGCTTCGGGGTGGCCGCGCTCCTCCGCCCGGCTCGATGGCGCGCCATCGCGGCCGTGGCCGCGCCCTGCCTCCTCGCCACCGCGGCCCTCACCTTCGGCCGAGGCGCGGAGACGGTGGTCGTGCGCCTCGCACCCTTCGACCTCGTCGCGGTCACCCGGGAGACCCTCGGGCTCGCGCCGCTGTCGGGCCCGGCGCTCGTGGGCTGGTCTGTCCTCTGGCTGGCCGCCTCGCTCGGGCTGCGGATGCTCGGCTTGCCGGCCGCGGTGAGGGCGCTGGCGCACGGCCCGGTGACCGCGGCGGCGCTGGCGGCGATGGCGCTGGCGGCCTGGCCGCTCGGCCTGCTCTTCCGCGTCTCGGCCCCCGAGGCCCTGTCCGGCCAGAGGATCATCAACGATGCAGCCTACGTCGTCGAAGAGGGCGGGCCGCTCCTGTGGATCTTCACGGCGCTCGCCCTCGCGGAGCTCGCCGCTCCCGGCCGCCGAAAGGCGGCGGTCCTGGCACTCGGGGCCGTGCTCGCGCTGCCCTCGACCGTGCACTTCGTGGTGAAGAAGGCCGCGTTGCCTCCCGACCCGGTGCCGGCCGCGATGGTGCGGGCGGTGAGGGCGGTCGCTGCCGTGAGCCGCCCGGGTGACGTCGTGATGCAGCGTCCCGGCGCGCGCTATCCTCCCTTGCCGGTGGTGCTGTTCGGACGGCGGGTGCCCTATGAGCGCTTCACGCCCTATCTCACGCAGTTCGCGCCGGCCGAAGCGCTCGAGCGCCGGCACGAGACCGTCTACCGCTTCTTCCACACGACCGATCGTGGTGAGGCGATGGAGATCGCCCGCGAGCTGAACGCGCGCTACCTCTGCTTGTATGGCGCCGACCGGGTGCGGTTCGACACGACCGGGCTGCTCGAGCCCATCGACCCCAGCAACGAGCGAAGCGCCGCTAGCGCCCCCCAGCTCGATGACGACGGTCGTTGCTACGGCTGGATGATGCCTTAGCTACAACATCTCCTTTCGCGCCTGCTTGGCCCGGGCCGCGCCGATGGCCGTCTTCACGTCCTTCTCCTCCTCCGGCGGCGGCAGCACCGCAGGCAGCCCCAGCAGCTTGAGGTGCAGCTCACGAGCCCAGCCCTGGGTTCGGTCACCAGGGCCTCGCCGATCTTGCGCACGGCCAGCCGCCCCGGTTCCTGCTTCATTCCACCCTCCTTGGATCCACGCCGATTGGGAGGCTGCGGCAAGTCTCGCGCCAGCGCCGCGGGGCCACCGAGTTGAGACAGCCCACCCCGGCACGGTGTATGCTTTTATCCTTCAGCCAAGGGAACCATGGGCAACAAGAGTCCGGGCTCGCCGCCGAAGCGGAAGCCCGCCAGGCTGCGTCCGAAGAGCTACCGCCCGAAGCCGGCGCGCCCGAAGGCTCAGGTTGCCAGCCCTCCGACGAAAGGCACGCCTCAGGCTTCGGCCGCGACCGAACCGCACGCGCACCACCGTTTTCCGGTGGTCGGGGTCGGGGCTTCAGCGGGCGGCCTGGAGGCCCTCAGCCAGCTCCTGCGCAACCTTCCCTCCGACACCGGCATGGCCTTCGTCCTCGTCCAGCATCTGTCCGCCAAGCACGAGAGCATCCTCGCCTCGATCCTCGCCCGGGAGACGTCGATGCCGGTGCAGGAAGCAACCGAGGACATGCCCATCCAGCCCAACCACGTGTACGTCATCCCCGCCGGGCAGGACATGGTGATCAAGGACGGCACCCTTGGTCTTCGTCCTCGCCTGCCGGCCGACGGCCGGCACATGCCGGTGGACCTCTTCTTGCGCACGCTCGCCGATGTCCAGGGCAGCCAGGCGGTGGCGATCGTGCTCTCCGGCACCGGCACCGACGGGACGCTGGGCTGCAAGGCGGTGAAGGCCGCGGGCGGGATCTCCTTCGCCCAGGACCCGAGCTCCGCGCGTTACGACGGCATGCCCCGCAGCGCCATCGCCGCCGGCTGCGTCGATCTCGTGCTCCCGCCGGACGAGATCGCCCGCGAGATCCAGCGCCTCGCCGGCGACGACTACTTGCGGGCGGGCCCCGAGCACGCGCACGAGATGTCCGTCCCCGACCCGAGGGAGGGCGACGCCTTCCACAGAATCCTGACCCGCTTGAGGAAGGCCACCGGCACCGACTTCTCTTCGTACAAGAAGCCCACGCTCATGCGGCGCGTCCGCCGGCGGATGGCGCTGTGGAAGATCGAACGGCTGGGCGAGTATGCGAGCTGGCTGGACAAGCACCCGGGCGAGC
>QHVJ01000392.1 GCA_003222275.1 Acidobacteriota bacterium
CGACCAGCCCCTGTAAGGCGATCGCCACGACCGGCACCAGCGTGCGCGGGTGGAGGAAGCCGACGGTGCGGAAGAACACGCCGTCCTCGGCCATCGCGTAGTAGACGCGCGGCGCCGTGAGTATTCCCTGGCTCAGGAACCCCAGGGTCGAGATCGCGATGCCCGCGGCGATGAGGTGGGCCCCCCTCTCCCCCAGGGCCAGGCGCATCACCGTCGACGCCGGCGTCGTGGTGGCGGCCAGGCCCTCGGGCCCGAGCGCCCGCACGCACACGGCGTTGACGGACAGGTAGAGAACGATCACGCCCGAGACACCGAGCAGCAGGCCGCGGGGCAGGTCCCGCTCGGGCCGGCGTAGCTCCGCCGCGACGAAGCTCGCCGTCTGCCATCCGCCATACGCAAAAAGCACCGGCACGAGCGCCGCGCCCATCGCTGTCAGGAGACCGAATGACGCCGGGCGGTCGAGCATCGGGTGCGGTCCCGGGGAGGCGGCCGGCAGGAGCAGCCAGCCCGCGGCCACCAGCCCCAGCACCGCGCCGATCTTGAGGACCATGAGCGCGCTCTGCACGGTCGCCCCCGCGCGCACGCCGAGGCAGTTGATCGCGGTCAGCACGGCGAGAGCGGCCACCGCGATGGCGGTCTCACTCATCCCGAGCCCGGTCAGCTCGAGGACGTAGCGCGCGAAAGTCACCGCGACCGCCGCCATCCCTCCGCTCTGCGTCACGAGCAGCAGGCCCCAGCCATAGACGAACGCGGCCGCCGGGTGGAAGGCGTCCCGCAAGTACGCGTACTGGCCTCCGACCTCGGGGCGGAGGGCGGCCAGCTCCGCGTAGATGAAGGCGCCGGCGAGCGCGATGAGCCCGCCCAGCACCCACGCGCCGAGGATCAGGAACGGCGTGCGGACCTGCCGCGCCACGACGTAGGGATTGATGAAGATGCCCGAGCCGACGATGCCGCCCATCACGAGCATGGTGGCGTCGAACAGCCCGAGCCGGCGGGCGAGGGCGGCCATGGACCCGGCAGAGTATATGATGCGCAGCATCTCGAGGAGGCCCCCATGACGACACGGCGCAGCTTCCTGGGCGGCCTCGCTAGGGGCGCCGGCGCGCTCGCCTCGTTCCGCGCGGGCGCGATCGGCTCCGTGCTCGCCGCGGGACGATCCGTGGCCGGACGTCCGGCCGACGAGGTCGCGGCCGACGAGGATTACTGGCGCGAGATCCAGCAGGCCTTCACCCTCGACCGCAGCCTCATCAACCTCAACAACGGCGGCGTCTCCCCCTCGCCGCGCATCGTCCAGGAGGCGATGCGGCGCTACCTCGAGCTGTCCAACGAGGCGCCCGTGTACACGATGTGGCAGCTCCTGGAGCCGCAGATCGAGTCGGTGCGGCGGCGGCTGGCCTCGTCGTTCGGCTGCGACCCCGAGGAGATGGCGATCACGCGCAATGCCAGCGAGGCGCTGGAGATCTGCATCCTGGGCCTGGACCTGAAGCCGGGGGACGAGGTCCTCACCACCAATCAGGACTACCCGCGGATGCTCACGACTTGGCGGCAGCGCGAGCGCCGGGACGGCATCGTCTTGAAGACCATCTCGTTCCCCGTCCCGCCCCCGAGCATGGACGAGCTCGCCGACCGCTTCCGCAAGGCGATCACGCCGAAGACGAAGGTCATCCTCGTCTGCCACATCACGAACCTCACCGGGCAGATCTTCCCCGTGAAGGAGATCTGCCGGATGGGCCGCGAGCGTGGCCTGGAGGTGATCGTGGACGGGGCCCATGCCTTCGCCCATTTCCCCTTCACGCTCGCCGACCTCGACTGCGACTACTACGGCACCAGCCTCCACAAGTGGCTGCTCGCGCCCCACGGCACCGGCTTCCTCTACGTGCGCAAGGCGAAGATCGAGAAGCTATGGCCGATGATGGCGGCCCCGCCGGAGATGAACGCCAACGTGCGCAAGTTCGAGGAGATCGGCACCCACCCGGCGGCGAACCACAACGCCATCGCGGAGGCGCTCACGTTCCACGAGGGCATCGGCATCGAGCGCAAGGCGGCGCGGCTGCGCTACCTGAAGGACCGCTGGGCACGGCGGCTCGAGAAGCAGAAGGGCGTGCGGATCCTGACCAGCTTCGATCCCGCGATGTCGTGCGGGCTCGCCAACGTGAGCGTCGAAGGCGCGGACCCGGTCAAGCTCGCCGCGCAGATGTGGGATCGGCGGCGCATCATCGTGACCCCCATCGTCCACGACGAGTTCCGCGGCCTGCGGGTCACACCCAACGTCTACACGACGCTGGCCGAGGTGGACATATTCGCGGAGGAGATGGAGCGGGCGATCCGAGTGACCTCATGAGAACCGTCCTGTTGCTCGCCGCGGTGGCCGGCCTCGCGCCGGCGCCACGGGCAACGAACGAGCAGCTGACGGAGCAGCTCCGGCAGACCGAGAGCGCATTCGCAAAGACGATGGCGGACCGGGACCATGTCGCGTTCATATCGTTCCTCGCGGACGAGACCGTGTTCATGGGGCGCACGACGCTGCGCGGCAAGGCCGCGGTGGGCGCCGCGTGGAAGCGCTATTACGACGGCCCCAAGGCTCCGTTCTCGTGGAAGCCGGACCGCGTGGAGGTGCTGGACTCGGGGACGCTGGGCATGACCAGCGGGCCGGTCTATGACGGGAACGGCCAGCGCACCGGCACGTTCAACTCCCTCTGGCGCCGCGACCAGGACGGGCGGTGGCGGATCGTGTTCGACATCGGCTGCCCGTCCTGCGAGCCAACGCCATCGCCGACCCCTTCGCCGCCGCAATGAAGGCCCTCGTCAAGAGCCGCGGCGAGCCCGGGCTCTGGCTGGAGGACGTCCCCGAGCCGAAGATCGGCATCAACGACGTCCTCATCCGCGTCCACCGCACCGGCATCTGCGGCACCGACGTGCACATCTACAAGTGGGACGACTGGGCGGCGAAGACCATCCGCGTCCCCATGGTGATCGGGCACGAGTTCGTGGGCGAGATCGTGGAGATCGGCTCGAACGTCACGGACTTCCGCGCCGGGCAGATCGTGAGCGGAGAGGGGCACGTCGTCTGCGGCCGCTGCCGTAACTGCCTCGCCGGGCGGCGACACCTCTGCGCCGACACCAAGGGTGTCGGCGTGGACCGCCCGGGGGCCTTCGCGGAGCTGCTCGCGCTGCCGATGAGCAACGTCTGGGTGCATCCCGACCACATCGACCAGGACGTGGCGGCGATCTTCGACCCGTTCGGCAACGCGGTGCACACCGCGCTGTCGTTCCCCGTGCTCGGCGAAGACGTGCTGGTGACCGGGGCGGGTCCGATCGGCATCATGGCCGCGGCCGTCGCCCGCCACGCCGCCGCCCGCTACGTCGTGATCACCGACGTCAACCCCTATCGCCTCGAGCTGGCGCGGCGCATGGGAGTGACGCGGGCGGTCAACCCGCGGGAGCAGAGCCTGAAGGACGTGCAAAGGGAGTTGGGGATCCTGGAGGGCTTCGACGTCGGCATGGAGATGTCCGGCAACGCGCAGGCCTTCCGCGACATGCTCGGCAACATGGCCCACGGCGGCCGGATCGCGATGCTGGGCATCCCCGACAAGGAGATGGCGATCGACTGGAACACGGTCATCTTCCACATGCTCACGATCAAGGGAATCTACGGCCGCGAGATGTACGAGACCTGGTACAAGATGAACGTGATGCTCGAGAGCGGGCTCGACATCAAGCCGGTCATCACCCACCACTTCCCGTACCGCGAGTTCCTGAAGGGCTTCGAGGTCATGATGACGGGCAACTCGGGGCGGGTCGTCCTGAACTGGGAGACGGCCTGAGGCCACTCGATCGGGTCCGGTCGGCCATTCGCGTCCGCCATTACAGCTCTCGTACCGAGGACGCCTACGTTCACTGGATCAAGCGATATATCTTCTTCTACAACCTCCGCCATCCCGCCGACATGGGTCGCGACGAGATCAGCGGCTTCCTGACGCATTTGGCGGTCCGCGAGCGCCTGAGCGCCTCGACCCAGAACCAGGCCTTCAACGCGCTGCTCTTCCTCTACAAGGCGGTCCTCGACCGGGAGGTCGGCGCGATCAGCGGCGTTGTCCGTGCCGACCGGCCGAGGCGGTTACCCGTCGTGCTGACCCACGAAGAGGTGGGGCGACTCTTCGCCCAGCTCGACGGCGTGGTGCTACTCGTCTGCCGGCTGTTGTACGGTTCTGGGCTGCGGTTGCTCGAGGCGCTCCACATGCGAGTGAAGGACGTCGACTTCCAGCGCCTGGAGATCACGGTCCGTGATGGCAAGGGAGGAAAGGATCGCGTGACGATGTTGCCGGCCACCTGCAAGCAGGACCTCCTCGATCATCTCGAACGAGTCCGCCATCAGCACCGGGAGGATCTCGGCCGGGGGCTAGG
>QHVJ01000403.1 GCA_003222275.1 Acidobacteriota bacterium
CGCTGCGGCTGAAATGGTTCACCGAGACGGACATCTCCGTGGCCGACGATCCCGAGCTCCTCGACCTGATGGCGGCGGCCGGATGCCGCCAGGTGCTGATCGGCCTCGAGAGCCCCGGCGCGTCCGCGCTCGAGGGGATGGAGATGCGCGCCAACTTCAAGGCCCGGCGCGCGGCGCACTACGCCCCGGCCCTCCGGCGCATCCAGGCCCGCGGCGTCACGGTGAACGGTTGCTTCATCCTCGGCCTGGACGAGCACGGTCCGGAGGTGTTCGGCCAGGTGCTGGACTACGCGCGTTCCATTCCGCTCTATGACGTGCAGATCACGATCCTGACGCCGTTCCCCGGGACGCCGCTCTACGACCGGCTCCTCGCCGAGGGCCGGCTCCTTGAGCCGGAGCGGTGGGACCTGTGCACTCTGTTCGACGTCAACTACCGGCCGAAGAAGATGAGCGTCGAGGAGCTGCGGAGCGGCATACGATGGCTGACCGAAAGGCTGTACAGCGCGGAGGAAACCGCCGCGCGGCGCAAACCGTTCTTCGCCGGCCTGCGCCGGCGCCCGGACCACCAGCCCGCGGCGTGAGACGTCAGGATGCAATGGTGCCGGGGGCGGGATTCGAACCCGCACGAGCGTGAGCCCGATGGATTTTGAGCCCATTGCGGCTGCCAGTTACGCCACCCCGGCCAGAAGTTAGTTTATTCCAGCAGCGCGCAGATTTCACGTTTTCGGGCCGACGACCATGTCGAGCCGCGCGACGTCACGACGACGTGCGACGGATAGCAGCTCCTCTCGGCAGGTGGTCCAGCAGAAGATCTGTCTGATGTCGCTGGACATGTTGCTGAAGTGATAGCGCGGGTAGTCCGTGCCGTTGACCCGGTTGAGGATGCGGCAGCCGTCGGAATGGATCAGTCCGCGCAACAGCCGGCCCGGGTGGCTTCGGGCGATCTCGCGTTGCCAGGGTAGCAGCTCGATGACGCGTTCGTGCTTCCGCCTTGGGCCGTGTTGGGGAAAGAGGCACAGCCAGTGCTTCCACCACGCGTTGACGACAATGCATCCGCGCGCGTGAACACGCCCCACTCTCCGTCGGCTGACGGCCGCCATGGCGCGTGCACATTCCGAAACGATGTTGGGATACTTCGCGTCGAGGCTGATCCTTAAGCGATAGACATCGCGCGGGTGCCCTGACAGGCACCCGTCTCCGAGGTAGAGGCCCAACAGGTACACATATGCGGGCTCGTCCAATGCGTCACCCTCACAGCGCCAACAGTTTGTTGCCCGTCGGGACGTGCGTCGTGTGTGGTGACGCCACCCTCGTACCGTCACGCGAGGAATCCCGGTCGCGCGCGCGATCGCGCAGTCGTTCAACCCGGATGCGATCAGCCGGTGAACCTGATCCCATTCCGATTGCGGACGCACCTGGCCAGAATGCCTGAGCCCACGGCCAGGGCAGGTCACCGCGGCGCTAGAATCCGAGGGTGAGCACGCAGTGGAGCGAGATCCGGCGCGACTTCCCGGCGCTCGCCCGCTGCGTCTACCTGAACGCCGCCGCCGGGAGCCCGACGCCGCGACCGGTGCGCGCCGCCGTCGACGAGTTCTACCGCCGTCTCGAGGAAGAGGGCGACATCCCGTGGGAGGAATGGCTGGAGAAGACCGAAGCCATTCGCGCCCGCGTCGCGCGCTTCGTCGGCGCCGAAGCGGACGAGGTCACGTTCGTGCCCAACACGTCCACCGGCATCAACCTGATCGCCGACCTGCTCGCCGATGACGGACCGGTGCTGGCCGTGGACGGTGAATTTCCGACGATCACCCTGCCCTGGATCCACCGTGGCGTCGACGTGCGTTTCCTGAAGCCCGAGGACGGCACGCTGCCGGCGTCGATCTTCGCCAAGGACCGCGCCCCGCAAGCGGCGACGATCGCGGTGAGCCACGTCCAGTTCGCGAGCGGCTGTCGCATCGACCCGGAGGCGCTGGGTGCGCTGAAGGCCGGACGCAACCTCGTCGTGGTGGGCAGCCAATCGCTCGGAGCCTTCCCGGTCGACGTGCGCCGTGCGAACGTCGACGCCTTCGCCACCGCCGGCCACAAGTGGATGTGCGCCGGCTACGGCGCGGGCTTCGCGGTCATCCGCCGCGAGCTGCTCGCGCGCCGGCCGCCGCGTGCCATCGGCTGGCTCAGCGTCGAGGACCCCTACGCCTTCGACAACAGGAGCTACCGGCTGCTGCCGTCGGCAAAGCGCAACGAGCTGGGCTGCCCCCCGTTCGCCGCGATCTTCGCCCTGGGCGCGGCCGTCGATTACCTCTCGGCCATCGGCACCGATGCGATCGCCGAGCGCGTTCTCTCGCTCAACACGCGGCTGACCGCCCGCTTGGCGGACGAGGGCATCGACGTCCTTTCTCCGGGAGGTGCGTTCCGCTCCGGCGAGACCCTCTGCGCCGTGCCCGATCCGCCTCGGATCGCTGGCCTCCTCCGCGAGCGCCGCATCTTCGTCACCGAGAAGCCCGAGGGACTGCGCATCGCCACGCACTTCTACAACGACGAGTCGGACGTCGAGGCCTGCGTGACCGCCCTCGCCGCCGCACTCCGTCAGAGCTAGGAATCCCTGAAAAATCAGCACAGCCATTGCCCAGGAGTTCACTCTCTGTTACACTAGTTTTCTCGGACACAATCGTGCACTCCCAGCAGGCTCTCAGCCCCCCCGCGCCCTTTGGAAAGAGAGGTCAGTGTGGAGTTCCAGGTCGGCGAGAAGGTCATCTATCCCAACCACGGCATTGGTATCGTTGAGAGCATCCAGACGCGCCCCATCCCGGGCGGGAAGATAAGCCTCTACCAGCTTCGAATCCTTTCCAACGATTCTCGCGTGTGGGTGCCGCAGCAGAATGCCGATGGGGTCGGCCTCCGGCACGTGATCACGGCCGCCGACGTCCGCCGGATCTACAACTTGCTCGCTGACGGCAACATCGACCAGCATCCCAATTGGAAGGGCCGCTTCAAGGAGAACTCGGACAAGATGAGGACGGGCAGCCTCTACGAGGTCGCCGTGGTCCTGAAGGGCCTCACCTACCTCAGCCGGAAGAAGGCGCTGTCGTTCCGCGAGAAGCGGATGCTGGACCGAGCGAAGTTCCTTCTGGTGAGCGAGATCGCCGAGGTCGAGGGCAAGACGGCGCCCGTGGTCGAAGAGAGGGTCGATCGCGCCCTCGCCAAGACGTTCAGCCCGGACGGGAAGCTCGGCAAGAAGCCCATCCAGAAGCCGGTCGGCGCCAGCCGCCGTACGTCGGACGCTTAGGGCGCGGAAAACCTCTCCCGCCGCCTCCGGCGGGGTCGTCCGTCCCGGCGCGCACGTTTCGCGGCCGGGACGGATCTTCCAATGGCTCCTTGACTTCGACGGATCGGCGGGCTAGACTTCCGCTTCGTCGCCACCCCTGGCCGTGGAGCGTCCGCGATGAATGACGAAGCCCGAAACGCCATGACCAAGGCCGATCTCATCAACATCGTCGCCCGCAAGTTGGAGATCACGCAGGTCCAGGCCGGAATCATCGTGGAGGCCGCGCTTCGGAGCATCGTGAACGCCTTGCAGACCGGCCAGGAAGTCGAGATCCGGGGCTTCGGCAGCTTCCGCTTCCGCAATCGCGCCCCCCGCAAGGGCCGCAACCCGAAGACGGGCGAAAAGGTCGACGTTCCGCCCAAGAAGATCCCCTATTTCAAGATGGGCAAGGAGTTGAAGGCCCTGCTGAACGGCAAGCCATCGCAAGAGCTGGCCGCGCCGAACCCCACGCCCGAGTCCTGACCTCCGCGAGCGCTGCGCGAGGAGGCTTGGCCGGATGATCCGTACCGCCGCCGCCGTCGCCTTCCTCGGCATCTATGTGCCGGCCGCCAGCCTGGTCGGGGTGCCCCTGGCCCACCTGCTGCGCTCGCCGGCCGTTCTCTACAAGCTCGGCCGGTTCGGCATCAGCGTCGCGCTGATGCTGAGCGGGACGCGAGTGGTGGTCGAAGGCCGCGAGAAGCTCGGCGACGCGCGGAACATGGTCGTCATGCCCAACCACGTGAGCAACCTCGATGCACCGGTGCTCTTCGAAGCGCTCGGCCTCGACTTCAAGGCCGTGGCGAAGCGGGAGATCTTCAAGATCCCCTTCCTCGGGCACGTTCTCCGCGTCGCGGGTTTCATCGAGGTGGACCGCGGGGACCGGAACCAGGCCCGCACGGCGCTCGACCGCGCCGCGCAGTCGTTGCGCGAGGGGAACTGCTTCCTCATCTTCCCCGAGGGGACACGGACGCGCACGGGCGAGCTCGGTCCGTTCAAGAGGGGCGCCTTCGTCGCCGCCATCGAGGCCGGCAGCCGCATCGTGCCCGCGGCGCTCGAGGGGGTGCGGGAGCTGATGCCTCGGGGGCGGCTGCGCATCAACCGGGGCACCGTGCGCCTGCGCCTGTTGGATCCGGTGAACGCGGGCAGCTACAGTTACGACGACCGCGAGCGGCTGGCCGCCGAGGTGCGCGGCCGGATCGCCGAGGCGCTGGCGGAAAGCGCATGAAGCCGCAGGGAAGCCTGGCCGAGCACGACTTTCCCGAGCTGATCCACGGCCTTTCCGAGGGGCGCTGGACGGGCCTTCTCACCCTCACCCACATGGGCGTAGGCCGCAGCGTCACCGTGCAGCAGGGCCGGATGGTCTTCGCCGCCTCGACCAGCACCGACGACCGGCTGGGCGAAATGCTCTTCCGGCACGGCCGCATCAGCCTGCGGCAGCACACGGATGCCGGCGCGGCGGTCGTCCCCGGCAAGCGGCTGGGCGCGATCCTCGTCGAGCAGGGCATACTCACGCCGAAGGACCTGATGCGCGCGGTCGTCGAGCATACCCAGGAGATCATCTACGGTGCCTTCCAGTGGACCGAAGGGCAGTACCGGCTGCAGGCGGGGGCGCCTCCCTCCGAGGCGATCACGCTCAAGATCAGCACCCCCGACATCATCATGGAGGGCATCCGGCGGATCGAGTCCTGGAAGCGCATCCAACGGGCGGTGGGCGGCCTCGAGGCGCGCTACGAGCGGGCGGCGGGCTACGAGGAAACCTTGCGCGCCCTCAACCCGTCGCTGGAGAAGCTGACGCTGCTCACCGGGCTCAACCAGCCGATGACCCTCGAGGCGATCTGCCACGAGTCGACGCTTTCGGACTTCGAGGTCTGCCGCGCGCTCT
>QHVJ01000404.1 GCA_003222275.1 Acidobacteriota bacterium
GCGTCGTCCGGCGCGTCGACGTTCCTGCGCCGGTGGCGACCGCGGAGGAGGACGAGGGCTTCGGGCTCGTCCTGCCCCAGGAATAGCCGTGGCCAACCCTGCCGACAAGCGCAAGACGCCGCGGATCCGTCCCTGGGTCGCGCCCTGCATCGTGGTGGACGGCGCCCGTCGCCTGCCCGCGTACTTCACCGACCTGAGCGTGCGGGGGG
>QHVJ01000405.1 GCA_003222275.1 Acidobacteriota bacterium
TTCGGCAGCGGGTAGATGCTGGCCACGTTGAGTCCGACCTGGTTGAGGCGGCTCGGCGGGATGATGTTTCCCGGGAACGGATCGCGCAGGAACTGCGGGTTCGTCCCGCTCACGGGCCGGCTCGGGTCGAAGGCCGGGTTGAGGCGGGTCGTCAGGGGATCGTAGATGGGGATCAGGTTCCCGCGCAGGTCCCGATAGTCGCTGAAGTCCCCGCGCCGGGTCTTTTCGGTGGGCACCGTGTTGACGAAGGTCAGCCCGCGGCTCTCCTTGAGCCCGGCGTAGTCGACGAAGAAGAACGTCTTGTTCTTCATCACGGGCCCGGAGAGGGAGAACCCATACTGATGGCGGTCGAGCGGCGGCTTCTTCGCGGGCGCCTTCGCGAAGAAGTTCCGCGCGTCGAACACCTCGTTGCGCAGGTACTCGAAGGCCGTGCCGTGGATCTCGTTGTTGCCGGACTTGGTAGAGACCGACACGACCCCCGCCCCCCGGCCGAACTCCGCCGAGAAGGTCCCCGTCAGCACCTTGAACTCGCGGACGGACTCGACGGACGGGGTGACGATGACGGTGTTGAAGGTGTACTCGTTGTTGTCGATGCCGTCGACGAGCCACGCGTTCGCGTTGGCCTGCGAGCCGAGCGCGTTGAAGTTGGAGGCGCCGCGAGGATTGAAGGTGCTGGCCCCCGACAGGTTCTCGTTCACCTGGCCCGGGGTGATGCCCGGGGCGAGGTAGACGAGGGTCGCGAAGTTGCGCCCGTTCAGCGGCAGCTCGCGCACGGCGCGCTCCTCGATCACCTCGCCCATCTCCGCCGAGTCGGCGCGCGTCAGCGGCGCCAGCGCGGTGACCTCGGTCGCCTCCGTCAGGCCGCCCACGTCGAGGGTCACGTCGACGCGGGCGTGCTGGTTGACCTGGAGCACGATGCCTCGGCGCACGTGCTTCTTGAAGCCCGCCAGCTCCACCGCCACCTCGTAGTTTCCGGGGATGAGGAACGGCGCGGTGTAGGCACCATTGGCGTCGGTCACGTAGGTGCTGGACGTGCCCTTGCCCGTCTCGGTGACGGTGACGGTGGCCCCGGCGGCCACTCCCCCCGTCGAGTCCTTCACCGTACCGGCGATCGTCCCCGTCGTGACCTGGGCCTCGAGCGCCGGAGTGAGCGCGATCAAAAATGCCAGGCCTCCGGCGATTCCGACGGCAAGCCGCCGTTCTCGTGTCATGGGGTTCCCTCCACGGAAAACTGAGATTCGGTTGCCGCCAGGATACGGCGGTCGCGCGCCGAGTCAAGGTCCCCCGAGCATTTCAGGGCGCCGCCGCGCTAGACTCGACCCCTCATGCCACCCTCCGCGAGCGGAGCGGGATTCACTTCCCCCGGGGCTGCGAAGCGGACCCGCCGGATGAGCGGCGGCGAATTTACCTCGCCGCCGCGGAAGACGCGAGGGGGGGTCTGGGGGGTGCGCCGCTAGCACCCCCCAGCTTGACCAGGAGGAGCCCATGCGCCGCCTCGTCCTCTACCTGGCGATCCTCGGCCCGGCCGCCACCTTTGCGCACGCCGACGAGCCCTACGGGATCGTCGTGCTCAAGGACGTGATGATCCCGATGCGCGACGGCGTGCGGCTGGCCACCGACGTCCACCTTCCCGCGCGCGACGGCGTCGCCGCCCAGGGCCGCTTCCCCGCCATCCTCGAGCGCACCCCCTACAACAAGGACGAGTCGGATTTCTGGGCCCGCGTCTTCGTGCCCCGCGGTTACGTCTTCGTGGCGCAGGACGTCCGGGGCCGGTTTCACTCCGAGGGTCACTGGCGGCCGCTGCACGACGACGGCCACGACGGCTACGACACCGCCCGGTGGATCGGCGCCCAGCCGTGGTCCGACGGCGGGTTCGGGACCGTCGGGGGCTCCTATGCGGGCGGGACGCAGCACGCGCTGGCACTGGCCGGCCCGCCGCACCTCAAGGCCATGGTGCCGCTCGACGCGATGTCGGACTGCGGACGGTACGGCCTGCGGCACAACGGCGCCTTCGAGCTGCGCTTCTTCAACTGGATCTTCAACCTGGGCTTCTCGCCCCCGCGCGTGCGGCAGCCGGGCACCGATCCCAATGCCACCGACGCCCTCGGCAAGCTGCGGGACCACGTCCGCGAGTACCTGGCCGGCTTGCCGCTCCGACCGGGAACGACGCCGCTGAGGTTCGCGCCCGACTATGAGAGCTGGCTCATCGAGGCGATGGGCCACGGCGACAACGATGCCTTCTGGACCGACATGGGAGCGAGCGTCGTCGACCACGTCGCCGAGTACGAGGACGTCCCCGTGTATCTCGTGGGCGGCTGGTACGACTCGTGGGCCGCGCAGACGGCGAACCTCAACTACGTGGAGCTGTCGAAGGCGAAGAAGAGCGTGCAGCGCCTGATCATGGGTCCGTGGACGCACGGCGGCCAGAGGCGAAGCTTCGCGGGCGAGGCGGAATTCGGCCGCGACGCCGCGATCGACCTCGACGCCTTCCAGCTTCGCTGGTTCGACCGCTGGCTCAAGGGCGCCGACAACGGCGTCGACCGGGAGCCCCCGGTGCGCATCTTCGTGATGGGCGGCGGCGACGGCCACCGCACGGCGGAGGGGCGCATCTTCGTCGGGGGGCATTGGCGCGAGGAGAAGGAGTGGCCGCTCTCTCGGGCCCGGCCGACGCCCTACTACCTGCACGCCGGCGGCGGCCTGTCGACCGATGCGCCGCGCGCCGCGCCCGCCACGCACTATCTCTTCGACCCTCGGCACCCCGTGCCCACGGTCGGCGGCAACCTCTCCTCCTCCACCGGCGTGATGGAAGCGGGGGCCCTCGATCAGCGCTGCCGCAAGGACGTCTGGCTGTGCGAGGACGAGCGGCCGCTGTCGGCCCGCAACGACGTGCTCGTCTTCCAGACGCCGCCCCTCGAGCGCGACATGGAGGTCACCGGGCGGCTCATCGTGAAGCTCTGGGCCTCATCGAGCACCGTC
This sequence comes from Acidobacteriota bacterium, assembly GCA_003222275.1. GTDB lineage: Bacteria > Acidobacteriota > Vicinamibacteria > Fen-336 > Fen-336 > AA32. The sequence continues at coordinate 2,977 of QHVJ01000405.1, forward strand.
GATACCGACTTCACGGCCAAGCTCGTCGACGTCTATCCGGCGAGCGCCGACTTCCCGGGGGGGTTCGACTTGAACGTCGGCGACAGCATCGTCCGGGCGCGCTACCGCGATTCGCTGGCGAGCGCCACGCTCATGAAGCCGGGACAGGTCTATCCGTTGACGATCGAGCTCTATCCCACATCGCTCGTCTTCAAGAGGGGCCACCGCATCCGGCTCGACGTCTCGAGCAGCAATTTCCCGCGCTTCGACGTGAACCCGAATACCGGGGAGCCGCTCAACGACAACCGCCGCTGGAGCCTGGCCGACAACGCGGTCTTCCACGACCCGGATCGCCCGTCCCATCTGTTGCTGCCGATAGTTCCGGCGGAAGAGCGCTGAGTCAGGCGGGGCCAGAGCCTCCAATGCCCGCCAAACTGACGCTGCATCCGCCCGAGCGAGCGTCGAGGTTCCTCGTCATCCGGGACGGCGAGAGCCTCGTGGTCGGACGCGACCCGGCCTGTGAGCTGGTGCTGGAAGACCCGAGGGTATCGAAGCGCCATGCCCGGCTCGAGTGGAACGGCCGGGGTTGGTCCCTCGAGGATCTGGGCAGCAAGAACGGCACTTTCGTCGACGGGACGCCCGCATCGGGAGCGCCCCTGAAAGACGACCGGTGGATCAGCTTCGGGGGTCTCCGGGCACGCTTCGAGCGGATCTCCGAGCAACAGCTCCAGACGTTGGCCTCTCAACGCCTGGCCCGGCTGCAGACCACGGTGGGAATGCGCCGGCACCTCAGCGCGGACCTGGAGCCGTTCGACCTGCTGTTCCGCCTTCTCCAATCGGCGATGGAGCTCACGTCGGCCGAGCGGGGCTTGGTGATGGTGGCGGATCCCGCCGGCGTCCTTCATGTCGAGGCCGCCGCGGGCTTCAACGGCGAGCACCTCCTCGAGCCGCGCTTCGAGGGGAGCGTGGGTGCGGTCGAGCGGGTGCTGGAAACCGGCGCCTCGGTGATCGTCACCAATGCTCAAACAGACTCCTTCCTCGGCAAGCGTCCGAGTGTGGTCGAGGCGGGTATCGGCGTCCTGGCCTGCGTCCCCCTGCGCCACGAGGGCCGCATGCTGGGCCTG
>QHVJ01000406.1 GCA_003222275.1 Acidobacteriota bacterium
TCTCCTCTTGGGGTGAGGAGCAACTCCCAGTCACGACGGACCTTCTTTTCGTCGCGTCGGCCCAGAATGTACAGAAGGGGGAGGCAGAGAATGGCCAGGCCGAGGATTGTATACAGCATGTGCGGGACTCCAGCGTGATCCTATCACGCTCGCGCCCCGGCTTCAGCGCGAGGCTAGAGCAATCCCGCGTCGTACAACGCCTGGCGCACGACGGCCTCGACGCCCTGCGGCGTCTGGTGGTCCGTGTCGACCCAGGCCAGCACTTCCGTCCCGTCCTGAAACTCGACGATCACATCCCACCGAGCGCTGCGAGGCGACTCGATGATCTGGCTGTGCCGGATGCGGCTGCGGCCGACCGCATGCTCGATCGTCTGGGGAACCCACGTCGGGATGCTACGCGATAGCTGCGCTTGCATGTGCACACTCCCCACGGAGAGGGACGAAGTATACACATTTCGTATCTCAAGGCAAACGGTCGGATCTAGGCGGATATGGGTTGACCCATGCCCGTCCGGAGTGCCGGGGGACGGGCTGGTTCCTCGACTCGCCGCCAGGCGGCGCGGGCCCAGTGCAGCATCAATGCCAGATAAGCGAACTGATAGAGGTAGCTCAGCCACGCGAGCCGGTCCGAGCTCACCGATCCCAGAGCGTTCATGGTTAACGTGAAGAAGAGGAGGAAAGGAACGTAGCTCATGAGCACGGACTTATGGAAGCCCTCGACCGGCAGGCGGTACCACAGGATGAGCGCAGCGATAGCGGCGAACAGCCAGATCGTCCCGTTCAGCACTCGGGGTTGCAGTTCGGCCATGAAGGACCGGTAGTCGATCCTCCCATCCGAGATCCCGACCACGGCCACGAAGGTCGCCGCGATCACGAATAACAACGCCCAACGCATCGTCGCATGTGCGCCCGGGAAGGCTCGGAAAGTCCTGTAGGCCACCTCAAGCGCCATGCCAAAACGGAGCAGGCTGAGCGCGGCCTCCTTGGCTTGCCAGAAATCTTGCGTGTAGAAGCGGCTGGGCCAGGTCGCAATCATGAGAGTGGAGATCAGGGTGACGGCCAGGAACAGTGCGAAGAAGTACCAGACGCGGTACCGGCGGCGAGCGACGACTCCGCCGAGGACCACCGCCAGCGCAACGGTCCCCGCATAGCCGATCCATGCTTGAGTGGCCGTCATAGGCTACGGTGAGCGTATCGTAACAAACGTGGCGGAGCGAACCGCCGTCCGTCACCGAACGCAGAGAACCAGGGCGCCCCGTATGGGCGCCCCTCTTGCCTCGCGCGAGAAGAGGCCTGCCTACGGCCTAGGTGGGGGGAAGGGATCCTCCATAGCCGTCACGATGCCGTTGTCGGCACCGCCGCCGTCGGTGATGATCTGCTGATCGCCGAGCGAAGAGTTGTTGTCCAGCAGGTCCGCTCCCCACGTCACCAGTCCCAGGAACAGTGCAACTGTAAAAGCCCACACGCGCATTGCGGTCTCCTTGGTTTCCCTGGCCGGGCATATCCAGGCAGGGGGAAACGAAGTATACATTTACTGTCAAGTATGGTATACATAAAACGTATCCGGGGCCCTGCGGATGCATTTTTTATGTCCAGGGCATTGACCGCATCGGCTAAGAACGGCTACGATGTGCCCTCTCTCTGCAGGAGGGCTTCGTGAAACGCCGAGTAGACCTGATCGATCAGTTCGCAGAGCTCGTGGTCGGTGCGGACGATCCCAGGCGGTTGGCCGAGCGGACGTTGGAGGTCGTGATGTCCCTGACCAACGGACGCGCGGGGGCCGTCTTCACCCGTGATGACGAACGCATCACGCTCTTCGCCTCGCGGGGAATCGATCAGCACGTGCTGGACGCGATCCAGACCGTGTGGGACCGCCACCGCGAGACGTTCGAAAAAGGGGAGACCTTCTACATCCCCGAGCGGGACAGCGACAACCGCCTCCCCAAGCGGAGCTCGCGTCTAGGGCCCTCGTCTTTCGCCGTCGTCCCCGTCTTCAATGGAGAGGAGCTGGTGGCCCTGCTGTACGTCGACAGCCTGGACCCCCACTTCTGCTCCGCCCACGACCTCGAGCGGATGAGCAAGTTCTCGAAGATCGTGGCCAAGGCGGTGACGGAACAGCAGCCCCACCGGGACCGGGCGCAGGCCCGGGCCGAGGCCTGGGAGACCTACCTCGAGCGGACGCCGGTGGAGGACATGGAGCGCGAAAAGCTGCTGTTGCTGCTCAACCGCAACGAGTGGAACATCGCGAGGGTGGCCCGCCTGATGGGCGTGACCCGGCGAACCATCTACCTCCGCCTGCAGCGGTACAACATCCCGCGGGAGCGGGTGTCCAAGACCCGTCTCCGCCCCGCCACGGCGTAGGGAACCCGGAACCAGTCTGCAGGGCGCCGTCCGCGAGGATGGCGCCCCTTTTCCTTTATCGAGCTGGGGGATGCTAGTGGCGCACCCCCCAGACCCCCCGCGCGCTTCGCGCGAATGAATCGCGCTCCGCGCGCAGCTCGCTATTTCTGCCGGGACTGGACCTTCGCCCACGTGTCGCGCAGCGTCACCGTGCGGTTGAACACCAGGCGATCCGCGCTGCGGTCGGGGTCGACGCAGAAGTAGCCCAGCCGCTCGAACTGCACGCGCTCGCCCACGGCGAGGCCGGCCGCGCCCGGCTCGATCCAGGCGCGCGCCAGCACCTCTTCCGAGCGCGGGTTGAGATCCGCGAGGAGGTCCCCGGCCGCGCCGGGCTCGGGGCTCTTGAAGAGGTGCTCGTACAGCCGAACCTCGGCCGGGCGGGCGTGGGCGGCCGAGACCCAGTGCAGCGTGGCCTTCGGCGAGCGCCCGTCGGGAGCCGTCCCGCCGCGGGTGGCGGGGTCGTACGTGCAGCGCAGCTCCACGACTTGTCCCGACGCGTCCTTGACGACCTCGCGGCACGTAATGAGGTACGCGTATCGGAGGCGCACCTCGCGGCCGGGCGCAAGCCGATAGAACTTCTTCGGCGGCTCCTCCATGAAATCATCCCGCTCGATGTAGAGGATGGGGGAGAAGGGGACCGGATGCGTCCCCGCGCCGGGATCCTCGGGGTTGTCGACGGCGGCGAACTCCTCGGTCTGGCCTTCGGGGTAGTTGGTGATCACCACCTTGAGCGGTCGGAGCACGGCCATGCGCCGGATCACGGTGCGGTTCAGGTAGTCGCGGGCGGAATGCTCGAGAGCGGCGTAGTCCACGACGCTCTCGCGCTTCGCGACCCCGATCATGCGCGCGAACTCCCGGATCCCCTCGGGCGGGAAGCCGCGGCGCCGCATCCCCGAGAGGGTCGGCATCCGCGGGTCGTCCCATCCCCGCACCCGGCCCTCCTTGACGAGCTGGAGCAGGAACCGCTTCGAGAGCACCGTGTAGCTGAGGTTGAGCCGGGCGAACTCGTACTGCCGGGGCCGAGAGGGCACGGGAAGGTGCTCGAGGAACCAGTCGTAGAGCGGCCGGTGGTCCTCGAACTCCAGCGTGCACAGCGAGTGGGTCACCCCCTCGATGGCGTCGGATTGGCCGTGCGCGTAGTCGTAGCTCGGATAGATGCACCACTTGTCACCCGTCATCGGATGCCGGGCGTGCAGGATGCGGTACATCACGGGATCGCGCAGGTTGATGTTGGGCGAGGCCATGTCGATCTTCGCCCGCAGCACGCGCGCGCCGTCGGGGAACTCGCCCGCGCGCATGCGCCGGAACAGGTCGAGGTTCTCTTCCCCCGAGCGGCCGCGGTACGGGCTGTCCCGGCCGCCTTCGGTGAGCGTCCCGCGGCTCTCGCGGATCTGGTCGGCCGACTGGTCGTCGACGTAGGCCCGGCCGTTGCGGATGAGCAGCTCCGCCCACTCGTAGAGCTGGTCGAAGTAGTCCGACGCGTTGTAGAGGTGCTCGCCCCAGTCGAAGCCGAGCCAGCGCACGTCTTCCTTGATCGAGTCGATGTACTCCTGCTCTTCCTTCAGCGGGTTCGTATCGTCGAAGCGCAGGTGGCAGCGGCCGCCGAACTCCTGCGCGACGCCGAAGTTGAGGCAGATCGACTTCGCGTGCCCGACGTGCAGGTAGCCGTTGGGCTCGGGCGGGAAGCGGGTCACGACCGTCTCGTGCTTCCCGGCGCGAAGGTCCTCGGCGACGATGTCCCGGATGAAGTTGCCGGAGAGCTCGTCGCTCATGCGGCGGGCCTCGCGGCGCGCAGCTGCTCGATGGCCCGCCGGAGCCGGCGGCGGACCACCTCCTTGCCGAGGACGGCCAGCGTCTCGAAGAGGGGTGGGGTCGCCACGCGCCCGGTGGCCGCCACCCTCACGGCCATGAACGCCTCCTTCGCGCTCCAGCCCGCCGCCGCGGCGAAGGCGCGCAGCGCCGCCTCGATGCTCGCCGCCTCCCACTCGAGCAGGGGATCGACGTGGCCCTCGAGCAGGAGCTGGAGGGCCTTGGCGGCCTCGGCCGGTGTGCGGTTCCGGGGGACGAGCTGCTTGAGCGCCTCGTCGTCGTAGCCGACCTCTCCGGCGAAGAAGAAATGGGCGTAGTC
>QHVJ01000417.1 GCA_003222275.1 Acidobacteriota bacterium
TTGGCGGCGAGGTCCTCGGGGGTGTGCTTCAGCTTGCGCGAGTCGAGGTAGGCGTTGAAGTCGGCGAGGACCCCCTCGTCGACCTGGAAGTCCTTGCTGATCAGCTTGACCTTGCCAGAGGTGACGCCGGATCGCCGGCCGGTGCCCGCGATGTCGGCGACCCCGGAGGTTTCCGAGGCCGAGTAGCTGCGCGAGAAGCCGATGAAGGCCTGGCGGGCTTGTAGGTAGGCCATGAACTTGGACGGTGCCGTCGGCTCGACGCAGTAGTCCGGGGTGATGCCGTCTCCGCCGTACACCTTCCGGCCGCCGTCGGTGAGCTTCGCGTCGGAACCGGCCTGGTGGCACGTCCGGCGCTCCTTGGGCATCGCGTAGTAGTCCTCGAGGGCGGTCGTCGCGTAGTCGCGCTGGATCGAGCGGCCCGACGGCGTGTAGTAGCGGGCCGTGGTGAGGGCGAGAGCATATCCCCGGTTGTTGCGCAGCGGGATGATCGTCTGCACGAGGCCCTTGCCGAAGGTCGTCTCCCCCACGATCAGCGCGCGGTCGTGGTCCTGGATGGCGCCGGCGACGATCTCGGAGGCGCTGGCGCTGTGCTTCGAGACGAGGAGGACGAGGGGCAACTCTGCGTAGCGGCCCTCGACCTCCGTCACGTAGCTCGACTCGTCGCGCTTGCTCCGGCCGCGCGTGAAGACGACCATCTGGCCCTTCTTCAGGAAGAGGTTCGAGACCGCGAACGCCTGGTCGAGCAACCCGCCCGGGTTGTCGCGGATGTCCAGGACGATCGAGGTGGCCCCGCGCTGGGCCAGGTCGCGCAGCGCCTTCTCCAGCTCGCGCTCGCAGTCCCGTGCCTCGCCGGGGCGGCAGGAGGTGACCTCGTTGAAGTCCACGAGGCGGATGTAGCCGGTCTTCTTGTTGGCCATGAAGGCGAATGGCACCGCATGCAGCGGAATCTCGTCCCGGATGACCGTGAAATCCAGCGGCTGGTCGTAGCCCTGGCGCACGATCGTGATGCGCACGGGCGTTCCCTTGGGACCCCGCAGGCGCTTGACGGCGTCGTCGATGCTCATGCCCCGGGCGTCCTCGTCCTCGATGCGGGAGATGACGTCACCGGCCCGGATGCCCAGGCGGTGGGCGGGCGTGCCTTCGAAGGGCGACACGACCGTGATGTTGCCGTCGACCGACTGCACGGTGATGCCGAGGCCGTAGTAGGAGCCGCGCTGCCGCTCCTGCATCGTGGCGTAGTCCTTCACCTCGAGGAAGTTCGAGTGGGGATCGAGAGTGCGCAGCATCTCGCGAATCGAGGAGGAGACGAGCCGGTCGCTCTTCACCTCGTCGACGTAGTTCTCCTCGACCGCGCTCACGATGGAGGTGTAGATCCGCAAATGATCGGAGAGCCGCGAGGTCCCGGCCAGGACCCGGCTGCCGAAGAGCCCGCCGGCGAGGGTCGAGGCGACGACGATTCCCAGGCTCACGTTTCCGAGGCGGGTCAGCTTCTTCATCGGGGTGGCGTTCCTCCCGCTCGATGATAGCAGAGGCCCCGACGAACCAGTAGTAACGGCTGCGAGCGAAGCGGGATTCACTCCCGCGAAGCGAGCGGGGGTCCAAGGGGGGCCGCCGCAGGCCCCCCTTGCTCATTGACGAGCGAAGCGGGATTCACTCGCCCCGGGGCCGCGAAGCGGACCCGCTGGATGAGCGGCGGCGAATTCACTTCGCCGCCGCGGAAGATGCGAGCGGGGGTCCAAGGGGGGCCGCCGCAGGCCCCCCTTGCTCACTGAAGTCCCCTGCCTGCCCTGCGCCGGAGGGCCCACACGGCCAGGCCCACGAGCACGGCCGCGGCCACGACGGCGAGCACCACGAGGCCGTTATCGTCGAACCAGCGGTCGACGGCGCGCAACAGCTTCAGGGCCTCGTCGCCGTAGATGATCCCCAACAGGCCCCAGAACACGTAACGGAAGCCGCGCGCGAGGATGAGGGTGCCCGCGAACCGGCGCCAGGGCACCCCGAACACGCCCGCGGAGAGGACGAAGATCTTGAATGGCATGGGCGGCGGGAGCAGGGCGGGCACGATGAGGGCCAGCAGGTCCCACCGCTCGAAGGCGACCCGCGTGCGGGCCACCTGCGCCTTGCCGAAGCGCCGCTCGAGGAGCGGCTCGCCGCCGCGCCGTCCGATCTCCCACAGCACGCTGCAGCCCGCGAGCGAGCCCAGCGTGGCCAGACTGATCGGGATCCAGGCCGAGCGGGGGTGAAGCGAGCACGAGGTCACGACGAGGATGTCGTTGATCTCGGGCAGGCTCAGGAAGGAGGAGTCGAAGAAGGCGACGACGAAGAGACCCGCCGGCCCGAGCGTCGGCAGCAGTACGTTCTGGATCCAGAGGACGACCTTTTCCATGAGGGCCGCCCCGCGTCAGGATGGAGGCAGGACGAATTCTTCCGCGTCCGGATCGAAATCGAAGACCTCGCCGTAGCGGGCCCAGTCGAGGGCCGTCGAGAGCTGGCGCTCGGCTTCCGCCTCCGAGAAGCTCTCCCGCAGCCGCTCCAGGAAGCGGTTGCGCGGAGCGCGGCCGCTCCGCGAGCGCTCCACCGCGCGGCGGATGTCGGCGATCAGGGAGAGCTTCCGCAGGTAGCGGCTCATCCGCTCCTTCCGCTCCGGCTCCTCCGCCGCGGCCAGGACCTTGCCTTCGGGAGTCAGCTCGATGTCGCCCGCCACGATCCGCACCAGGCCGAGGCGCTTGGCGGCCTCCGTCACGGGCAGGAGGTCGTCGAGCTCGTAGCCCATCGGCCCCCCGAGCTTGTAGAGGTCCTCCCGGCCTCCCGGGACATCCTTGAGATGCTCGAGCAGTCCGAGGATCATCCCGATGGGGGCGTGAGGGAGGGGCTGCATCGCGTCGGCCATCCCGGTCACCTCAGGCGAGAAGAGCGTACATCCGGTCGACCGTCTCCCGCACCTGGGGCAGGTCCGGCCGCCGCGGCCGGCCCAGGCCGCGCAGGTCCACCTCATCGGCGATCCGCCCGGGGTTGGCCTTCAGCACCACCACCCGGTCGGACATCGCGACGGCCTCCTCGATGCTATGGGTGACGAGGAGGATGCTCTTCGTCATCACCTCGGGGGATGCCCACAGGTCGAGGACGAGGTCGCGGATGGTGCGCGCGGTCAGCACGTCGAGGGCGGAGAAGGGCTCGTCCATGCACAGCAGCTCCGGCTCCAGGGCCAGGGCCCGGGCGAGGCCCACGAGCTGCTTCATGCCCCGCGACAGCTCACGCGGGAACGCGCGCTCGTAGCCGGAGAGGCCGACGAGGGCGATGTATTTGTCCGCCTTCTTGAGCCGCTCGCGCGGGGGCAGACCGCGCGCCTCCAGCCCCACGCCCACGTTCTCGATCACCGTCAGCCACGGGAAGAGGGCGAAGGACTGGAACACCATCGCCGTCCGCGTGTTCACGCCCTTCAGCGGGCGGCCCCCGACCCGGACGGTGCCCGCGGAGGGCCGGAGCACGCCCGTCACGATGCGCAGGATCGTGCTCTTGCCGCAGCCGGAGGGCCCGACCAGGGAGAGGAACTCGCCCTCGCGGACCTCGAGGTCGATGGGCCCGAGGATACGGATCCTCTCGCCGTAGAACTGCTCCACGCCTTCGAGGCGCACGAGAACGTTCGGGGCTTCGGACGCGACGGGAGCAGCCGCGGGAACCGTCGTCAAGCTTCCATCTTATAGCGCTCGGCCACGCGCTGATAGAGCGGGTCCCAGAAGAAACGGTTCACGAGGATGATGAGGAGCACCATCGACGCCAGGCTCGCCGCCACCACTTGCATGTCACCGGTGTGGTAGGTGGCGCGGTCGAGCGTGGCGCCGATTCCACGGACCTGGTAGACCCGGCGCCCCGCCTCCAGGTACTCGCAGAGGATGAGCGCGTTCCAGCCCGCGCCCCAGGCGGTGATGCAGCCCGTCACGAGGCTCGGCAGGACGGCGGGCAGGAACACGCGGCGTAGATACCGGCGGCCGCGGAGGCCGAACGCGAAGGCCGCCTCCTGCACCTCCTTGGGAATTGCGGAGGCGGCGCCGACCACGTTGAACAGCACGTACCAGAACATCGTGGTCAGGGCGAGGAGCACCGCCCCGGCGTTCATGCCGAGCCCCCACGTCAGCAGGATCACCACCACCGGGAAGAACGCGGTGGCCGGGATGCTGGCGAGGATCTGGATGATGGCCAGCGCCGCGCTCCGCCACTTCACGCGGCGGACGATCCAATTCGCGAGCGGGATCGACACGGCGACCGAGACGAGGACGCCCATGGCGACCCTCAGGAAGCTGAAAAGGAGGTCCACCGGGATCCCCTTCAGCGCGGGCGCGAGCGGGCGCGAGGTGAAGAGGCCGTAGAGTCGCAATCCTCCGTAACCGACCAGGAACGGCACCACGAGGCCGAACAGCACGGCCGCGCTGCCCGCCGCATGGCGTCCGAGGAAGTCGAGTACGCGGCCGGAGACGCGCAGCGCCTGCTGCGCGGCGGGAGTCACGATGCCGACGCTGGCCGAGCGGACGAGGCGGCTGCGCCCCAGGATCC
>QHVJ01000418.1:0-2989 GCA_003222275.1 Acidobacteriota bacterium
CCAGCAGCAGCGCCGCCTACGCCACCGCCAAGGGCGGCATCATCGCGCTCACGCGCAAGCTGTCGCTCGAGCTGGGTCCGCACGGCATCAACGTCAACGCGATCGCGCCGAGCCTGACCCTGAGCCCGCGGCTGCGCCCGCGCTGGGACGGCATGTCGCCGATCGAGCAGAAGGCCGAGGTCGAGCGGGTGCCGCTGCGGCGCATCGCCGAGCCCGTCGACCAGGCGCGCGTGATCTGCTTCCTCGCCTCCAGCGACGCGGACTTCGTCACGGGCGTGACCATCGACGTGACGGGCGGCCAGTAGCGCCCGCCGCGCCCGAAAGGAGCGTTCATGTTCATCGCGGACTCGCAGGTGCACCTCTGGGGGGCCGACACGCCGCAGCGCCCGTGGCCCGCCGGCCGCGGGGTCGAGGCGCAGAAGCCGTATCCCGTCACCCGCGACATGCTGCTGTTCGAGATGGAGCTGGCCAAGGTCAGCCGCATCGTGATCGTGCCGCCGTCGTGGGAAGGCGACCGCAACGATCTCGCGCTGGAGGCGGCGCGGACGCATCCCGACAAGTTCGCCGTGATGGGGCGCCTGAACCTCGCCGATCCGGCGAGCAAGGCGCTCGTCCCCGACTGGCGAAAGCAGCCGGGCATGCTCGGCATGCGCTTCACGTTCCACAACGAGCACAACCGCCACTTCCTGACCGACGGCTCCGCCGACTGGCTGTGGCCGGCCGCGGAGAAGGCCGGCGTCCCGCTGATGGTGCTGGTGCCGGGCGCCCTCGACCACCTCGACCGCATCGCGAGCAAGCATCCGGGGCTGAAGCTCGTGATCGACCACGTGGGGCTCAACATCCGCCAGAAGGCGCCGAAGGTCTTCGAGGATCTGCCCGCCGTGTGCGCGCTCGCCAAGCACCCGAACATCGCCGTGAAGGCCTCGGGGATGCCGTCGCTGTCGACGCAGGAATATCCGTTCCGCGACCTGCACGACGCGATCAAGCGGTTGGTGGAGGCGTTCGGGCCGAAGCGCACGTTCTGGGGCACCGACCTCACGCGCATGCCGTGCTCCTACCGCGAGTGCGTCGATCTCTTCACGAAAGAGCAGCCGTGGCTGAAGGGTGACGACCTCGAGTGGGTGATGGGCCGTGGCGTCTGCGAGTGGCTCGGCTGGCGGATGTAGGCTCGGCGTTCGGGCGCGGCCGGAATCCGATCGCGGAGCGTCCCGAGACGGGCGTGGACATCAGCTGCCGGATCGCGTCGAAGACGCCTCGAACTGCGAGTCGTACTTCCTTTCGAGCGCGCTCAGCTTGCGCGCGAGCTCTTCATGCGAGAGCGATATTCGACGGAGGCGAACGAAGGTGCGCATGATCGCGATGTTGACGTCGATCGCGCGTTGACTTCGGAGCACGCTCGAGAGCATCGCAACGCCATGTTCGGTGAAAGCGTATGGGAGGAAGCGACGCCCACCGCGCCCTTGCCTTACGTTTGAGGTCACAAATTGTGACCTCAAACGGGCAGCCTCCTGGCCAGTCAGTCGAAACATGAAGTCTTCAGGAAAACGCGAAGCGTTTCTTCGGACCGCCTGGACGAGCGCCTTTGTCGGTACACGATAGAGCGCCGCAAGATCGGCGTCGAGCATCGCGCGCTGACCGCGGACGAGCAAAATGGACCGCTGATCGACCTGGATTCGGCGGCGCCTCACTGGATCGATCCTAGCGACCACGCTCGTCGCACGGAATGTCCAGAATCTGATACAGTCCGATGCCGCGAGCGAACATCGCCTGGGAGGCTCGGCTGGCGAGTGTAGGCTCGGCGTTCGGGCGCGGCCGGAATCCGATCGCGGAGCGTCCCGAGACGGGCGTGGACATCAGCTGCCGGATCGCGTCGAAGACGCCTCGAACTGCGAGTCGTACTTCCTTTCGAGCGCGCTCAGCTTGCGCGCGAGCTCTTCATGCGAGAGCGATATTCGACGGAGGCGAACGAAGGTGCGCATGATCGCGATGTTGACGTCGATCGCGCGTTGACTTCGGAGCACGCTCGAGAGCATCGCAACGCCATGTTCGGTGAAAGCGTATGGGAGGAAGCGACGCCCACCGCGCCCTTGCCTTACGTTTGAGGTCACAAATTGTGACCTCAAACGGGCAGCCTCCTGGCCAGTCAGTCGAAACATGAAGTCTTCAGGAAAACGCGAAGCGTTTCTTCGGACCGCCTGGACGAGCGCCTTTGTCCGTACACGATAGAGCGCCGCAAGATCGGCGTCGAGCATCGCGCGCTGACCGCGGACGAGCAAAATGGACCGCTGATCGACCTGGATTCGGCGGCGCCTCACTGGATCGATCCTAGCGACCACGCTCGTCGCACGGAATGTCCAGAATCTGATACAGTCCGATGCCGCGAGCGAACATCGCCTGGGAGGCTCGGCTGGCGAGTATGAAATTACTCCGCGATGCGTACGCGGCGTTCAACGCCCGCGACATCGACGCCGCGCTGGGCACGATGCATCCGGACGTGGTGTGGCCGAACGGGATGGAGGGCGGCTACGTGCACGGCCACGACGCCGTGCGTGCCTACTGGACCCGCCAGTGGGACGTGATCGATCCCCACGTCGAGCCGCGGCGCTTCACCACCGTCGAGCCGGGACGCGTCGTCGTCGACGTCCATCAAGTCGTGCGCGACCGCGCCAGGACGATCGTCACCGATCAGATGGTTCAGCACGTTTACGTCATCGAGGATGGCGTGATCAGGCGCATGGAGATCCGGACGCCTACCCCCCGAACGTCCAGCGCGGGTCGGCGGCGGGGATCTCGACCTCGGGCAGCTTCAGCTCGCGGCGCACGAGGTTGGCGCCGAGGTTGATCGCGACGCACTTGTAGAACGCGATGCGGCGCGCGAGCCCCTCGCGGCCGAAGCCACAGTCGGTGGAGAGCACGAGGCGCTCCGGCGGCAGGTACTCCAGCGCCCTGCGAATCAAGTTCGCGACGAACTCGGGCGGCTCGACGGCGG
>QHVJ01000418.1:3078-8266 GCA_003222275.1 Acidobacteriota bacterium
GCCAACAGGTACGGCAGCGCGCGCTCGTAGGACGGCCGCTCCCAGTGCAGCGGCTGCTGGTTGGGATTGCCCCAGCAGGTGTGCAGCCAGATCTCGGTGTCGACGCCCGCGATCTCCCGGTTGACGGCCTCGGTGAAAAACTCCAGATCCTTGTCGGTGGCGGTGCCGTTGGCGCCGGCGATGTGGTGCTGCGGCTCCTCGACCTGGATCACGCGGCACCCGGCGGCCGCGACCTCCTTGAATTCGGCGTTGTTGATCTCGGCCAGGGCCAGGATCAGCTCACGGTCCGAGGCGTAGTGGCGGTTGACGAGCATCTTGGCGAGCGACTGCCCGGTGATGGCGCCGAACTTCACGGGCCGCGCGCTGAGCCGCTGGGCCGTCTTGAAGAGCGCTGCGTATTGCAGCGATGCGCCGCTGACCGCCTCGCCGACCACCGCGGGCTGGTACGCCTCCATCACCTCGCGCAGGATGTGGCCCGGCGGCAGCCCGCGCCAGCCGCCGGCCGCCGCGCGGTCCACGTGGCCGGTGATGCCGCGCAGCCGCTCGATGACGTAGAAGAACCACGACTTGCCGCCGACGGTGAGGTCGAAGCGAGAGTCGCCGTCGGTGACGATGTCGAGCCCCGCCATCTCTTGCTCGCGGACGAGACACGCCACCGCGTCGAGGTACTGCTCGCGGAAGCGCGAGTCACCGAGCGCGTCCTTGAAGCCGCGCCCGCGCAATTCCTCGACGAACCACTGCGGCCGCGGATAGGAGCCGGTGATCGTCGTCGGCAGCACGAGGTCGCGGGTGGCGCGCAGCACGGCACGACTCTGCGGCCGGCGCGCGGAGGTGTCAAGCCGCCGTGCGATACTTCGCGGATACATGACGGGAGGACGCCGGTGGCGACCCTAGAGATCAGGACGGCGGAGGAGCTCGCGGACCCCGCCCTGGAGGCGAGGTGGGCCGCGCGTCGAGCGGACCGCGAGACCGACGTGCTGCAACGAATCCTGCGCTCGTTCGTGGAGCGAGGCGGGCCGATTCCCGTCGACGACATCGTCGCCACCTTTCCCGACGACGCGAGAGCGAGCGTCCACGACACGCTCCGTGCGCTCGACGACGACGACTTGATTCGGGTCCGCGACGGGCATGTGGATGTCGCCTACCCGTTCGCGGCCGCGCCGACGTCCTTCGTCATCCGGCTCCCCGACGGAGCGGAACGGTACGCGTGCTGCGCCACCGACGCGCTCGGTATCGCGCCGATGCTCGGGCTGTCCGTTCACATCGGTACCAAATGTCACCACTGCCAGGCGCCTCTGAACTTCTCGGTCTCCCCGGATGCAGGGCCAGAGGTGGATGGCGTGATGGTGTGGTTCGAAAAGCAGGCCGACCACCGAGGCCGGGCCCTGGACTCGCTCTGAACGACGCTCAACTTCTTCCGGTCGGAAGACCATTTGAGGGCGTGGCGTGAGACGAATCCCACGGCGCCGGGAGCAGGAGCAACGGTGCGGGAGGCGTTCAAGGTCGCACGTCGCGTCTTCGGAGGGCTTCTGAGCGCCGGGTGATTGACAACGCGGCGCGCAGTCTCTACTCTGCGCGCACGATTCGGGGCCCACCCCCGGAGGGACACATCATGGTCCGTGGCGCGCTGGCCGCGCTCATCCTCCTCACCTTCGCCGCGACGGCGCTGGCCGCGCCCGCCGGACCGCCGATCCGCATCGGCGGAACGCTCGCCCTGACCGGCCCCCTCGCGCCCACCGCGCTGCTGCACAAGATCGCGGGCGAGATCTACGTCGACGAATTGAACAAGGGCAACGGGCTGCTCGGCCGCCCCGTCGAGTGGGTCCTGCTCGACGATCAGTCCAAGCCGGACCTCACGCGCAGCCTCTACGAGAAGCTGATCACCGTCGACAAGGTCGATCTCCTGATGGGGCCGTACGCGACGAGCGGGATCCTGGCGGCGATGGGCGTCGCGCAGCGCTACCAGAAAGTCTTCCCGCACCACTCGTTCGGCATGCCGCACCTGGCCAAGTACGAGATGCACTTCCCGACGGCGGCCTTCGGCCCCGAGCCGAACCGCACGGTGCCGACCACGGTCTTCGACGCCCTCGCCGCCACGTCGAATCCGCCGAAGACGGTCGCCATCGTGACGAGCAAGTTCTCGTCGGCGCAATTCCAGTCCTCCGGCGCGAAGGAGGTGGCCGAGAAGCGCGGCCTCAAGGTCGTGCTGTACCTCGAATACGAGTTCGGCAACCGCGACTGGGGCGCGCTCGCCGCGCGCGTGAAGGACGCCAACCCCGACTTCCTCTGGATCGGCGTGCTCGGCCTGGACGGCAACCAGATGCTGGAGGCGATGAAGAAGCTCGACTACACGCCGCCGCGGCACTTCCACCTGTTCCCCGCGCCCGGCCCGCTGGCGCTGGCGCCCGACGCGAAGAACGCGCTGTCCGTCACCGTCTTCGAGGAGCACCCGCCCTTCATGAGCAACGCGGGCGCCGCGAAGCTGGTGCCGCTCTTCCGTGAGCGCGCGACGAAGGCGAACGTGCCCTACCCGTACGTGGAGACGCAGGTGGCCGGCTCGTGGGCGGCCTGGCAGTGCCTGGAGGCCGCGGTGACCGCGACGAAGAGCCTCGACGACAAAGTGCTCGCGCAGTGGCTGAAGAAGAACCGCGTGGACACGATCATCGGCAAGCTGCGCTTCGACGGCCCGAACAACTACGGCGACGATCTCTTCCGGGTGAAGCAGGTGCAGGACGGCAAGTGGGTCGTGGTGTGGCCCCGCGAGTTCGCGGCGCCGGGCGCCCGGCTGCTCCCGCCCTGACCGGATCGCGCGGGTAGCGCGCGATGCCGAGCCTCACGCTGCTCGGCCAGTCGGTCGTCTCCGGCCTGCTGGCCGGCGGCCTGTACGCATTGCTCGCGCTGGGCCTCAGTCTCTCGTGGGGCCTGTTGCGGCTGGTGAACCTCTCGCACTTCGCCCTGGCCCTCCTCGGCGCGTATCTCACCTACCAGCTCGGCCACGCCTTCCACCTGGCGCCGTGGCTGGCCGCCGGCCTCATCGTGCCGGCGTTCTTCGCCCTCGGCGTGGTGCTCCACGTCGTCTTCGCGCGGTTCCGCGTCACCGAGTTCACCTCGCTGCTCGTCACCTTCGGGCTCGCGGTGATCCTCGAGTCGCTCATCCAGTGGTTCTGGACGGCCGACTACCGGCGCTACGAGACGCCGTGGGCGAGCGCGTCCATCCGCGTGGGCCCGCTCTTCGTCCCGACGCTCGAGCTGCTCGCGTGCCTGACCGCGGCCACCCTGGCCGTTGCCACCTGGGCGTGGCTGCGCTTCACCTACGTGGGCAAGGCGCTGCGCGCGGCCGCCGAGGACCCCGCGATGGCGGGCGCGTTCGGCGTGAACCACCGCGCCCACGCCTTCGTGCTCTCCGGCATCAGCGCGGCCTACGCCGGCGTGGCGGGCGCGTTCATCGCGCTCATCTCGACGCTGGCGCCGGCGCAGATCTGGGCCTGGCTCGGCACGGTCTTCGCGGTGGTGATCATCGGCGGCCTCGGCAATCCGGTGGGCGCGCTGCTGGCGGGATTCCTGATCGGCGTCAGCGAGTCGGTCACGATGGCCGTCGCCGCACCGGCGTGGGCGCCGCTCGTCTCGTTCTCGATCCTCATCGGGCTCCTCGTGCTGCGTCCGGAGCGCGTGTGAGGCAGGCCATCGGCCTTCTCGCCGCGGGACTCATCCTCGCGATGCTGCCGCTGGTCGGGTTGCCGGCCTTCTACGAGTCCTTCCTCTACCTCGTCTTCCACTGGGTCGCGCTCGCCACGAGCTGGAGCCTGCTGAGCGGTTACGCCGGCTATTTCAGCTTCGGCCACGGCGCCTTCTTCGGCGCCGGCATGTACACGGTGGCCACGCTCACGGCGGGCCTCGGCGCGCCGTTCCTCGCCGCCCTGCCCGTGGCGGCGGTCGTTGCTACGCTGCTGAGCGTCGGCATCGGCGCCGTCGTCTTCCGGGTCAAGCGCCTGCGCGGCGAGCTGTTCGGTCTGCTCACGCTCGCCATCACGTTCGTGCTGGCGACGATCGTCCTCAACACGCGTCTGGACGGCGGGCCCGGCGTCTACCTGAGCAACGTGCCGCTTCCGCGCCTCGTCGCCTCGCCCACCGGCACCTTCTACCTCCTCGCCCTCGGTCTCGCCGTCCTCACGCTGGCCGCCGCGTACACCATCACAAGCTCGCGGCTCGGGCTCGGCCTGTTCGCCATCCACGACGACGAGGACGTCGCCGAGGTCGAGGGCGTGCCGACGTTCGCGTACAAGCTCGTGGCGTTCGCGCTGTCGGCGGGGATCGCCGGCGTCGCCGGCGGCATCCACGCCATGTACGTGAGCTACCTCACCGTTCCCGACACGTTCTCGATCACCGTGCCGCTCTACGTCGTGCTGATGTCCGTCCTCGGCGGCGCGCGCCACTGGCTGGGCCCCGCGGTGGGCGCGGCCCTCATCACGGCCTCGCTCTACGCGTTCACCGGCGGCCAGCAGGCCATCCTCGGCCGCGCGGTGGTCGCCTTCGTCCTCATCCTGATCGTCCTTCTGCTGCCCGAGGGCCTGGTGCCCGCCGTCCTCCGGCGCGCGCGCGGCCGGCGGGAGCGCGCCGCCGACGTCGCGGTGGCCCCGATCCTCGCGGCAGCCGGCGCGCGTACGGAAGCGCCGGCGACGCTCGACTGCCGCAACGTGTGGAGGGCGTTCGGCGGGATCCAGGCGCTGCGCGGCGTGAGCCTGAGCGTGGCGCCCGGCGAGATCGTCGCCCTCGTCGGGCCCAACGGCTCGGGCAAGACCACGCTGATCAACGTGATCAGCGGCCATCACGCGGCGGATCGCGGACGGGTCGAGCTGGGCGCAGCGACGCTGACCGGACGCCCGGCGCACGAGATCGCCGGGCTCGGCGTGTCGCGCACCTATCAGATCCCGCGCCCGTTCGCTCACTTCAGCGCGCTCGACAACGTGGCCCTGGCCGCGACGTTCGGCTCGGCGCGCTGCGCGCCCGCCGAGGCCCGCGCCGAGGCGCGCGCCTGGCTGGAGTTCACCGGGCTCGGCCGGCGCGCGGCGGCGCTGCCCCACGAGCTCAACCTGCACGAGCGCAAATTCCTCGAGCTGGCGCGCGCGCTCGCGGGCCGGCCGCGCGTGATCCTGCTCGACGAGGTGCTGTCGGGCCTCAACCCCGGCGA
>QHVJ01000121.1 GCA_003222275.1 Acidobacteriota bacterium
AACGATGCACGCGGAGCTGGGATTCCGCCCCGAGACGAACGGAGGGCGGAACACCCACCGGCCGCAGAGGAGCCCTGCGCGCCCTGCGCTCGCTACCGCGCGACGCGAGCGCCCTTCGTTACTGGTTACTCCATCTCTACGGCGCTGACGGAAAACCAGCACGCGAGCAACGGCTGCGAGCGGAGCGGGATTCACTCCCGCGAAGCGAGCGGGGGTTCAAGGGGGTGCGCCGCTAGCACCCCCTTGCTCACTAAGGAGCGGCGCGACCGAGCGCCCAGCAATCAGCCTTGCCTATGCGCCCGTAGCACCGCTATGACTTCCTCGTCTTCTACTTGGCGGAAGTCGAGGTAGAAGCGGCCGACGGCGCCGAAGGGCCAGGGCGTCTCAAGTGCCTCGAGGCGCACCCCCTCGGCGGCGAACTCACGCACCGTCTCGGGCGGCGCCACCGGCACCGCGACCACGACCTCGCGCGGCGACCGGCGCAGCACGGCCCGGGCGGCGGCGCGGGCGGTGAGCCCGGTGGCCACGCCGTCGTCGACCAGCAGCGCGACGCGCCCTTCGACCGGCTCGGGAGGGCGACCCTCGCGGTAGGCGGCTTCCCTCCGCAAGATCTCGCGCCGCTGGCGCTCGATCTCCTCCTGCAGGTAGGCGTCGGAGACGCCGAGGGCGCGCACCGTGCGGTCGTCGATGAGCGCGATCTCCTCGTCCTCGGCGAGCGCGAGCGCCCCCACCGCGAGCTCGGGGTTGTCCGGCGCCCCGAGCTTCCGCGGCACGATCACGTCGAGGGGCGCCCCCAGGGCCGTGGCGACGGCGGCGGCCACGATCACGCCTCCCCGGGGAACGCCGAGCACCGCCGCTTCGCCCTTCCCCGCGGCCAGCAGTGACTTGAGGTGCTCGGCGAGCAGGCGGCCCGCTTCCTCCCGGTCGCGGAACACGGGCCTCAGCTCCCCAACGCCGGCCAGAAGGGCGCCAGCACCTGCCGGTAGGCCTCGAGGAGCCGGTCCATCGGTCCGCTCGCGGGCCAGGGCAATGGCGCGTGCCCCTCGCCGGTGAGGAGCGCGACCACCGCCGCCGCGGAGAGCGCGATCCCGTCGAGGTCGTAGCCTCCCTCCAGGACGAAGACCGCCCGCGATGCGGCGGCAGCCGCGGCGATCGACAGGCACACGGCGGCCATCTCCGCGAACCCGCGCTCCGTGACCCGCATCCCCGCGAGGGGATCGGCCACGTACGGATCGAAGCCCACCGAGACGAGCAGAAGCTGCGGGTCGAAGGCGCGGCCGATGGGCTCCACGACCTGGCGGTAGACGCGCGCGTATTCCGCATCGCCGAGGCCCGCCGGCATCGGGAGGTTGACCGTGAACCCCCGGCCGCGCCCCTCCCCCACCTCCTCCAGCGCCCCGGTCCCGGGATAGAACGGGAACTCGTGGGACGAGAGGTAGAGCACGCGGGGGTCCTCGTAGAACATGGCCTGGGTGCCGTTACCGTGATGGACGTCCCAGTCGACGACCATCACGCGCTCGAGCCCGCCGCCCAGAGCATGGGCGGCGGCGACCGCCACGTTGTTGAAGAGGCAGAAGCCCATGGCCCGGTCGGCCTCGGCGTGATGCCCGGGAGGGCGTACGGCGCAGAACGCGCGCTCGGCCTCGCCGGCCAGGACGCGCTCCACCGCCTGCACCGCCGCGCCCGCCGCCCTGAGCGCGGCGGCGTACGAGCGGGGGCCCGCCTGCGTATCCGCATCGAAGCGCACGGTCCGGCCCGCGGTGGCCGCGACGCGCTCGACGTGGGCCTCGGTGTGGACCCGCAGCAGCTCCGCGCGCGTCGCGTCGCGCGGGCTCGCCGATCGGAGCCGCGCCTCGAGCCCCGCGTCCCGAAGGCCGCGGCGCACCGCGTCCAGCCTCTCGGGACGCTCGGGATGGCCGCGCCCGGCGTCGTGCTCGCGAAAGATCGGATCGTCGTAGAGGAGGACGCGCATGGAGCACACTCGCGGCGGGAGACAAAAGATGCGCGCGGAGCGGGATTCATTCCCGCGAAGCGCGGGGGGGTTCAGGGGGGTGCGCCGCAGCACCCCCATGCTCATTGACGCCTCCCTAGCTTTTCCCCGCGAAGTACGTCTTGGCCGCTTCCGTCAGCTTGGGGAGCAGCTCGAACAGGTCGCCCACGATGCCGTAGTTGGCCACCTTGAAGATCGGCGCGTCCGCGTCCTTGTTGATCGCCACGATGTACTTCGAGGACGACATCCCGGCCAGGTGCTGGATGGCGCCGCTGATGCCGCAGGCGACGTACAGCGTGGGGGAGACGGTCTTGCCGGTCTGGCCCACCTGGTACTGGTGGTCCACCCAGCCGGCGTCGACGACCGCCCGCGAGGCTCCTACCGCCGCGCCCATCGCCGCCGCCAGGCCCTCCACGAGATGGAAGTTCTCGGGTCCCTTCAGCCCGCGGCCGCCCGACACGATGATCTGCGCCTCGGTGAGCTCGACCTTGCCCGAGGCGGTGGCGTGGACGGAGGCGACCTTCGCGCGCGCGGTGGTGTCCACCGTCCCCTTCCTCACCTCCGGCTTGCGCGACGCGTCCGCCGCTCCGAGCGCGAACACGTTGGGTCGCAAGGTGGCCATCTGGGGCTCACCCTCCCACCGCACGGTCGCATAGACCTTGCCGGCGTACATGGGCCGGCGCGCCTCCAACCGGCCGTCCTTCACGGCGAGGGCGATGCAATCGGACACCAGGCCTGCGCCGACCCGGGCCGCCACTCGCGGCGCCACGTCCCGGCCCATCGACGTGAAGGGGACCAGCACCACCGCCGGTTTCTCGGCCGCGATCACCTGCGCCACCGCCCGCGCGTAGGGCTCGGTGGCGTAGGAAGCCAGCTCGGGCTGATCGAAGACGTGGACGGTGTCCGCGCCGTGCGCGCCCAGCTCGGAGGCCAGGCCCTCGACCGCCGCGCCGACGACCACCGCATGGACGGAGGCCTCGAGGGCACCGGCCAGTCGCCGCGCCTCGGCGACCGCTTCCAGCGAGGGCCGGCGCAGCCGGCCGTCCCGGTGCTCGGCGAAGGTGACTATGCTCGGCATGAATCCGTCGCTGATTGCTGATCGCTGATCGCTGACTGCTTCAAATGACTTTCGCTTCCTCGTGCAGGAGCCGCAACAGCTCCTTCACCTGGGTGTCGGCGTCGCCCTCGATCATCTTCACGGCCGAACGGGAGGGTGGCCGCTCGAGGGCCATCACCCTCACCTTCGGCGCGAGCTGCTCCGGGGTCAGGCCGAGGTCGGCCGCCCCCTTCGTCTCGATGAGCTTCTTCTTCGCCGCCATGATCCCCTTCAAGCTCGCGTAGCGTGGCTCGTTGAGACCCTTCTGCGCGGACACGACCGCGGGCAGCGTGACGTCCCATGTCTCGTGGGCACCTTCGATCTCCCGCTCGATGGTGGCCTTGCCGTCCTGCAGCTCGATCTTCACCGCCATCGTGACCTGCGGGAGGTCGAGGATCTCGGCCACCAGCCCGGGGACCTGGGCGTTGTCCCCGCCCACGCCCTGCTGGCCCATCAGGATCAGGTCGGGAGCCTGGGGCTTGAGGGCGGTGGCCAGGGCCCACGCCGTGCCGAGCGTGTCGGTCTGCTCGAAGAGCGGGTCCTTCAGGTGCAGCGCGGAGTCGGCGCCCATGGCGAGGCCGCTGCGCAGCGCGGACTGCACGCGGTCGGGTCCGAGCGAGACGAGGACCACCTCGCCTCCCTTCGCCTCCTTGATCTTGAGCGCCTCCTCGATCGCGAACTCGTCGTAGGGCGAGACGATCCAGTTGACGTCGCTCTCCAGGATCCCCTTGCCGTCGGGGGCGATCCGGATGCGGGTCTCGGTGTCCGGCACCTGCTTGATGCAAACCGCGATCTTCATTCCTGGGTGCCTTTCCACGCAGAGGCCGCAGGGGACACGCAGAGGCCGCAGAGTAAAGCACGCACCAGGGAGGCTGATTCAATCACTGATCTCATACCGTTCCGTTCTCTGCGGTCTCTGCGGCTTCTCTGCGGCCTCTGCGTGGAAAAGCAGCTCAACCTTCATAACGGCGGAAAAGCAGCGCGCCGTTGGTGCCGCCGAACCCGAAGGAGTTCGACAGCGCGTACCCGACGTCGGCCTTGCGCGCGACGTTGGGCACGATGTCCAGGTCGCACTCCGGATCCGGGTGCTGGTAGTTGATGGTCGGGGGAAGCATCTGGGTCTTGAGGACGAGAGCGGTGATGCCCGCCTCCAGGCCGCCCGCGGCCCCGAGCAGGTGGCCCGTCATCGACTTGGTCGAGCTGATGGCCATCCGGCGCGCGTGGTCGCCGAAGACGCGCTTGAGGGCCAGCACCTCCACCCGGTCGCCCTGCGGCGTCGAGGTGCCGTGCACGTTGACGTAGTCCACGACCGACGGCGGCACGCCCGCGTCCTTCAGCGTCCGGTTCATGACCCGCATCGCGCCGTCGCCGTTCTCGCACGGCGCGGAGATGTGGTACGCGTCCGAGGACATGCCGTAGCCCACCACCTCGCAGTAGATGGGAGCACCCCGCCGGCGGGCGTGTTCCAGCTCTTCCAGGATCACGATCCCCGATCCCTCGCCGATGACGAAACCATCGCGCTCCTTGTCGAACGGCCGCGACGCGTGGGCGGGATCGTCGTTGCGGGTGGACAGCGCGCGCATGGCGCAGAATCCGCCCACGCCCAGGGGAGTGATGGCCGCCTCGCTGCCCCCCGCGATCATGGCGTCGGCGTCCCCCCGCTGGATGAGGCGGAAGGAATCCCCCACCGCGTGGGCGCTGGTCGTGCAGGCGGTGCAGGTGGCCGAGTTGGGGCCCTTGGCCCCGGTGCGGATGGACACCCAGCCCGAGGCCAGGTTCACGATGGCGGCGGGGATGAAGAAGGGGCTGATGCGGCGCGGGCCTTCCTTCATCAGCGTCTCGTGCTCGCGCTCGATGGTGGCGAATCCGCCGATCCCGCTGCCGATGTAGACGCCGATCATGTCGGCCTCGGCGGGCTCGATCTTCAACCCGGAGTCCGCGACCGCGAAGTCGGCCGCCGCCACCGCGAACTGGATGAAGCGGTCCATCTTCTTGACGTCCTTCTTCTCCATCCAGTTCCGGGGATCGAACCCCTTCACCTCCGCGGCGAAGTGCGTGGAATGGCGGGAGGCGTCGAAGAGCGTGATGTTGGCCACACCCGACTGGCCGGCCAGGAGCCCGCTCCAGGTGGGCTCGGTGCCCGTTCCCAGCGGGGACACCATTCCCACGCCCGTGATCACCACCCGGCGGTTGTCTGCCACGTCCGCGCCCTTGCCTCGCCGCGAGGAAGCGGCTACTTCTTGGCCTTCTCCGCGTGCTTCTGGATGTAGTCGACGGCCTCTTTCACCCGCGTGATCTTCTCGGCGTCCTCGTCGGGGATCTCGATGCCGAACTCCTCTTCGAGGGCCATGACCAGCT
The DNA here is from genome assembly GCA_003222275.1 of Acidobacteriota bacterium. Lineage (GTDB taxonomy): Bacteria > Acidobacteriota > Vicinamibacteria > Fen-336 > Fen-336 > AA32. The sequence continues at coordinate 5,445 of QHVJ01000121.1, forward strand.
CGACGGTGTCGAGGCTGTCGGCGCCGAGGTCGTCGACGAAAGAGGCCTCCGGCGTCACGAGGTCCTCCTCGACCCCGAGCTGGTCGACGATGATCTTCTTCACGCGATCGGCAACAGGCTCCATGAAGCTCCTCCGGGGGACCCCTTCGCGGGATCCCGTTTGAGTTGTAGCTCGAGCCCCCGGGCCACGCGGCCCACGGGCAAAGGCCCTCTGGTGATTCTACATATGAAAGCCGCCGTCCACGGCCAGCACCTGGCCGGTGACGTAGGCGGCGGCATCGGAGAGCAGGAACGCGACGACACCCGCCACGTCGTCGGGCTGCCCCAGGCGCCCGAGAGGAATGCTCCCCGACATCGAATCCCGCGCCTCCGCGTCCATGGCCGCGGTCATGTCGGTCTCGATGAAGCCGGGCGCGACGGCGTTCACGGTGATGGACCGGGAGGCCACCTCCCGGGCGACCGCCTTCGTGAAGCCGATGAGGCCGGCCTTGCTCGCGGCGTAGTTGGCCTGCCCGGCGTTGCCGGTGAGCCCCACGACCGACGTGATGTTGACGATGCGGCCGTAGCGCTGCTTCAGCATGGGTCGGAGGGCGGCCCGCGTGCAGTGGAAGGCGCCGGTCAGGTTCGTGGCCAGGACCGCATCCCACTCTTCCGGCTTCATGCGCAGGAGCAGGTTGTCCCGGGTCACCCCCGCGTTGTTCACGAGATGGTCGAGCCGGCCCTGCGCCTCGACGATCGTTTCGACGGCGGCCTGCGCGGAAGACCGGTCGCTCACGTCCAGGCTGAGGGCCGAGGCCTTGCCCCCGTCGGCCACGATCTCCTTCACGGCTGCGGCCAGCCGCGCTTCGTCGCGCGCGCCGAGATAGACGCTGGCCCCCTGCCGGGCCAGCGCGCCGGCGATCGCCCGCCCGATGCCGCGAGAGGCGCCGGTGACGAGCGCGACCTTGCCCGCGAGGGCCGCCGGGGCCGTCACGCCGTCCTCGCGGCGGGAGAGAGCACGGCCAGGGTCTTCTCCAGCGAAGCCGGGTCCTCGACGTGCAGGACCTTCGCGCCCTTGACGATGCGCCGGACGAGGCCCGAGAGCACGGTGCCCTGTCCGACCTCCACGAAGGTCGTCGCCCCCTCCCGGGCCAGCCGCTCGACGCTCTCCTGCCAGCGGACGGGAGCCGAGACCTGACGCACGAGCCCATCGCGGCACTCGTCGGCGGTCCGCACGGCCCGCGCGTCGGCATTGTTGACCACCGGGACCGCGGCGTCCCGGAAGGGGACTTGCGCGAGGTCGGCCGCCAGGCGCTTCTGGGCCGGAGCCATCAGGGCGCAGTGGAACGGCGCGGATACGGCGAGGCGAACCGCCTTCCTCGCGCCCGCGGCCTTGCATGCTTCCACGGCGCGGTCCACCGCCGCCGCGTGGCCCGCGACCACCACCTGGCCCGGACCGTTGACGTTGGCGGCGCTGACGACCTGCTCGCGCGCGGCCTCGCGGCACGCCTGCTCCACCGCGGCCAGCTCGAGGCCGAGGATCGCGGCCATGGCGCCCTCGCCGGCCGGCACCGCTTCCTGCATGTACTGTCCGCGACGCCGCACCGCCCCCACCGCGTCCTTCAGCTCCAGCGCGCGGGCGGCGACGAGGGCCGAGTACTCCCCCAGGCTGTGGCCGGCCACCCGATCCGGACGAGCGCCTCTCGCCTCCAGGACGCGCAAGGCCGCGACACTCGCGACCAGGATCGCGGGCTGGGTGTTCGCGGTGAGCTGAAGCTCGGCCTCGGGCCCCTCGAAGCACAAACGGGAGAGCGAAAAGCCGAGGACCGCGTCGGCCTCGGCGAAGACGGCGCGGGCCTCCGGGAACGCCTCGGCCAGCGCCTTTCCCATCCCGACCTTCTGCGAGCCCTGCCCGGGGAAGACGAAGGCCACGCTCACGTGCTCGTCACCCCGCTCGCGTCCCGGGCGGCGCCGAGCACCTTCAGCTCGGCCTCGATCCGCGCATTGACGCCGCTGGCGAAGAACTCCGCGGCGATCCGGATGCCGTGCTTGATCGCGGTGGCGTTGGACTTGCCGTGGCCGATGACGCAGCAGCCCTTGACCCCGAGCAGCGGCGCCCCCCCGTATTCCGCGGGATCGATGCGGCGCCGAACCGCCCGGAACGCGCCGCGGGCCAGAAAAGCGCCCGCGCTGCGCACGGGGGTGCGCTGCAGCTCCTCGCGCACGAGGTGCATCATCGACTCCGCGAGCGTCTCGCACGCCTTGAGGACGACGTTGCCGGTGAAGCCGTCCATGACGATGACGTCGACCTTGCCCGTGAACAGGTCGTGCCCCTCGACGTTGCCGATGAAGTTCAGGCTCGAGCCCTTGAGGACCTCGTGGACCTCCTTGGTCAGCTCGTTGCCCTTGGTCTCCTCCTCGCCGAGGCTCATGAGGCCCACCCGCGGGTTCGGGGTGCGGAGCACGGCGCTCGTGTACACCCTCCCCATGACCGCGAACTCCTCGAGGTTGCGCGCCTTGCAGTCGGCGTTGGCGCCCACGTCGATGAGCACCGTGCGGCCATCGGGACGGGGTACGACGGCGGCGAGCGCCGGCCGGTCCACCTCTTCCAGCGTGCCGAGGACCATCTTGGCGATCGTCCAGCAGGCCGCGGTGTTGCCCGCGGAGAAGAAGGCGTCGGCGGCTCCGTCGCGCAGCTTCTCCACCGCGACCTGGATCGAGGAGCGCTTCTTCAGGGTGGCCCGGGTGACCTTCTCGCCCATGCCGACCGCGTCGGGCGCGTCGACGATCTCGATCCCGGCGCCGCCTCCCGCCCGCCGCAGCTCCTCGGCGACGATGGCCTCCGGCCCCACCAGGAGCACGCGCACGCCGAGCTCGCGCGCAGCGGCGACCGCGCCTTCGGTCACCACCCGTGGCCCATGGTCGCCCCCGAGGGCGTCCACGGCCACGCGCGGCGTCCGGGACGGGTCTGGGCTCAGACCTCCTCCACTTCCATCACCGGCTTGCCCTTGTAGTAGCCGCAGTGGGGACAGACCCGGTGCGGAAGCTTGGGCTCGTGGCAGTTGGGACAGAGGCTCAGGCCGGGAGCCTTCAGGTGGTCATGGGCACGACGGCGCGCCGTGCGCGCCTTCGAGTGACGCCGCTTCGGATTGGGCATTCCTTTGCTCCTTGGGGTGGCGTTCGCGCCGGGCTCACCCCGGCGCCAATCACCGGTCCTTGTCTTCGAACAGCTTGCGCAGGGACCCGAAAGGCGAGGCCGCCGCCTCGGGCGGCGGGCATTCGCAGCGGACGTGGTTGCGGTTCGATCCGCATGCCGGGCAGAGCCCGCGGCACTCTTCGCGGCACAGCCGCTTCAAGGGTACCGTGAGGAAGAACTGCTCCCGGACCATCTCCCCGAGGTCCAGCTCGTCGCCGTCGTGATAGGCGATCACCATGTCCCGGTCGGCGAGCTCCACCTCGTCCTCTTCCTCTACCTCGTCTTCGGCCCGCCGGCGGAGGTAGAAGAGGTCCAGGTCCTGCTCCACGGGCAGGGAGAAGGGCTCGAGGCACCGTCCGCACTGCAGCGCGAGCCGGGCAGAGAGCCGGCCCCGCAGGTGCACGGAGTCATCCTCCCCCCGCTCCAGCCGGCACTTCAGGCGCCCGCCCGGAGCGAGGTCGAAGCTGTCCTCCCCTTCCAGATGGACCTCTCCCGGCTCGAGGCTCTCTTGCACTTCGAGCCCCTCGGAAGGGATCCGGGAGACGTCGATGACCAGCACCCGCCGCTCGCTCAAACCCTCTATGCTACTGATCCAGCCGGGATTGTCAAGATAGAGCTGAGCGAGCGGCGGCGATCGTTCAGCCCCTGTCGCTCACCTCGATGCTGCTCGAGACGTGCCGGACACCCGGGATGGCCGCGACGGTCTCGACCGCGTGGAGGGCACCCGCCATGGTCGCCTTGCCCCCGAGCCGGACCACGCCGTTGTCCACGGATTCGAGGTGGATGTCGCTGAAGCGCTTGTCGGCCTTGAACGTGCTCTCGATCCGCTCCTTGATCTGCTTGTCGGTGGCCTTCACCACCTCCTTGCGGGACTTGGGCACGACCTGGAGCATGTTCTTCACGTCTTTCACGCCGTCGATCTTGCGGACGACCTCCTCCGCCTTGGCCTTCTCGGCCGCGGTCTCGACCTTGCCGTGCAGGGTCACCACACCCCCGTTGACCTCGACCTTGACGTCCGTGGCCGGGACGTCGTCGGCGGTCACGAGGTGGTACTTGACCTTGCTCTCGAGCCAGAGCTCCTTGGCGTCCTTCTTGACCGCCCGCTTCACGTCGTCGGCGCGGGACAGGACGGCAGCCGTGGGCGCGGCGGCGATGGCCGCGGCCAGGAGGGCGACTTTCAGTGTTCCACGCATGTTCGACCCCTTTCAGCGCGGTTGATGTGCGCTTTCCTCGACCGTAGCATGCAGAAACGTCGCCGGGTCGCCTTCCGGACGATCCTCGCGTTGCCCTTCAACGCAGTCGCCGCAGAGGAACGCGCAGAGGCCGCAGAGAACGGACAGGAACAACGAGAAAAACGCGGGTCTAGAGCTCCCGGAGGAAGGAGGTGCCGGCGGCGAGGGGGGCGAGGCCGAAGTTGTCGGCGAGGGTCTGGCCGAGGTCGGCGAACGTGGAGCGCACACCCAGGTCACGCCCGGGCCGGACGGCCGGGCCCCGCACGAGCAGCGGCACGTGCTCGCGCGTGTGGTCGGTCGACGTGTCGGCCGGGTCGCAGCCGTGGTCGGCGGTCAGGATGAGGGCGTCGCCCTCGCGGAGCGCCCCCAGCACTTCCGGCAGGCGCCGGTCGAGCCGCTCGAGGTTGCGGGCGTAGCCGGAGACGTCGTTACGATGACCGTAGAGCGTGTCGAAGTCGACGAGGTTCGTGAAGATCAAGCCGTCGGCCTGCGTGCGCATCGCCGCGAGCGTCTGGTCGACGCCGTCGGAGTCCGACACGGTGTGAACGGCGGCGCTCACGCCCCGTCCCGTGAAGATGTCCTCGATCTTGCCCACGCCGAAGACGGGCAGGCCCTTCTCCGCCAGGCGGTCGAGCAGGGTCGGTCCCGCCGGCGGCACCGGGAAATCGCGCCGGTTCGGCGTGCGCTTGAAGTCGTTCCGGTTGGTTCCGACGAAGGGACGGGCGATCACCCGGCAGACGCCGAACTGCAGGCACGCGATCTCGTACCCGACCCGGCAGATGCGATACAGCTCCTCGAGGGGGACGACCCGCTCGTGGGCCGCGACCTGGAAGACGCTGTCCTGCGACGTGTAGACGATCGGATGGCCAGTGCGCAGATGCTCTTCGCCGAGCTCCTTCAGGATCTCCGTGCCCGAGGCGGCCTTGTTGCCGAGCACGCGGCGCCCGATGCGCTGCTCGAAGGGCTGGACCATCTCGGGCGGGAACCCGTGCGGGAAGGTCCGGAACGGTTTCTCGGTCACGAGGCCGGCCATCTCCCAATGTCCGGTTGCGGTGTCCTTGCCCGCGCTGCGCTCGGCCATCTTGCCGAAGGCCCCTTCCGGGTTCGGGTACCGGGCGCCGTCGAAGCTCGGCGTCAGGTTTCCCAGCCCGAGCGCGCGCAGGTGCGGGATCTTCACGTCGCCCGCCGCGAGGACGTGCCCGAGGGTGTCGCTGCCCTCGTCCCCGAAGGCCGCCGCGTCGGGCGCCGCGCCCACGCCCAGGCCATCGCAGACGAGGATGACGGCGCGCCGGAAAGGCCCCATCAGGACCGTTCGGCGTGCCACCGGGTGGCGATGGCTTCGGCCTCGGCGGCGTCGGCGCACCAGGCCACCTGCTCCTGGTGGCGAAACCAGGTCATCTGTCGCTTGGCGTAGCGCATGGTTTCTTTGACGATATCACGCTGCGCCTCGTCGACCCGGAGCGCGCCGCGCACCACGGCCGCGGCCTGCCGGTAACCGATCGACTGCAAGGGCCTCAGCTCCGGCCCGTAGCGCTCGATGAGCGTGCGCGTCTCCTCGACGAGGCCCTCCGCGAGCATTCGCCGGGTCCGCACCTCGATCGCCGTCCGCAGGGCGTCTCGAGATGGAGCCAGTCCGAGGTAGCGGACCTCGAAGCCCCGCAGCGGCTCCGCTCCCGCCCGGTGGTGCCCGGAGAGAGGACGGCCGGTCTTGTGGAACACCTCGAGGGCCCGGACGACCCGGATGCGGTCGGCCGGCTCGATGCGGGCCGCGGAGTCGGGATCCACCTGTGCCAGCCGGCGGTGGAGCCGCGCCTCCCCGTAGCGCGCCGCCATCGCTTCCAGCCGCCCCCGAAGCGCGTCGTCGCGTGAGGGTCCTTCGAAGAGCCCGTGCAGCAGGGCGCGGAGGTAGAGGCCGGTCCCGCCGACGACCAGGGGCGGCACGCCGCGCTCGCGGATCGACGCCAGGGTCTCACGCCCCCGTCGCCCGTAGTCGGCGGCGGAGAACGGCTCGTCGGGATCCACGACGTCCACGAGGTGATGGGGCACCCGTCGCCGCTCCTCGATCGTCGGCTTGGCGCTCCCGACGTCGAGGCCGCGGTAGACCTGCAGGCTGTCGCAGGACACGATCTCCCCGCCCTGGGCGAGGGCGAGGCGCAGGCCGAGGGCGCTCTTGCCCGCGGCGGTCGGCCCGACGAGCGCGGTCAGGAGCGGAGGCGCCACAGCCGCCACACCGTCCACAGCAGGGCCAGCGCGAGAAGGATGACGGCGCCGCGGATCTGCTGGCGAGAGATTATCGTTCTTTGAGCGCCCGGATGATGCTGGCTTCGTGGTCCGCGCCGAGCGTGCGCTTGACGGCCAGCAGCTCCGCGTAGAGCAGCTCGTTCAGGGCGTCGACGAGCAGGGCGCGCTGCTGCTCCTCGGGGGCGCGGTTCAGGTTGCGCTCGACGATCGCCGGATCGAGCGTGCCGTCCTTCAGCAGCTTGGTGCCGCCGAACACGTCCTTGCGCGACTCCCGCAGCGCGCCCAGGTACTTCTCGAGGACGTTCTCGGCGATGGGGCCCACCTCGCGCACCATGTACCGGAAGATGAAGGCATACATCTGGTTGAAGGAGCTGACGACGGCGTAGAGGGTATCCTCGGGGACGAAGTCCTGGTCGAGGGCATAGACCTTCCTCCCCTTGGCCCGCAGCACGCCCGCCGCGACCAGCGCGTAGAGGAGCTTCAGCGTCTCGTTGTCTCCAATCTCGCTCTCGCGGCAGATCTCGAGGACGCTGCGCTCGCCGTCCACGAGCTTCAGCACGTGCGCCTCGTACGGCTCCAGGCGCACCTCCTCCCCCGGCGCGCGGTCGAGGAGGAGGTCACCCTCCGGATAGCGCGACTGGATCCGGCCCGTGGCGTCGACGCGCCGGAGGCCGGCCAGGATGAGGTCGCGGATGTCGAGGTCGACCGTGATGCGCTCCTTCTCGGGGAGCGACGATTCCTCGAAGTGGAACTGGCCCTCGTCCCACTGGAACACGCTGTAGACGATCTCCTTCACCTGGAACTGCACGCCCTCCCACAGGTCCTTGGGGCTGAGGGCGCCCATCTCGACGAGCGCCTTGCCCTGCCGCTTGCCCTTGGAGATCGCCTTGATGGAGGTCTCGTACTCCTCCACCGTGATCTTGCCCTCGTGGATGAGGATCTCCCCCAGCCGGTCGTTGGGCAGGTTGCTGGAGGCGAACACGACCCGGCCTTCGCTCAGGTACACGGCCTTGCGCGCGCCGCCGGAGACGAGCGAAAGGATGCCGCTCGCCCGGGCCTGCCGCAGCTGCTGCAAGATGTCGGGGAGCGGCAGCTCGGAGATTTGCCCCTTGAGGCCGCCGGGCACGACGAATGGCTCGAACCTCTTGGGAAGAGTCGTCGTCATCAGGAGTACGAGGGCCGGGAAATAGTACGGGACCCGCCTGCCACTGTCAAAGTCGAGGCCAAGCTCGCGTTGCCCTTCAACGCAGAGGCCGCAGAGACGGAACAAAGAGCACGGAGAGCGCGAGCGATGGCCCGGAGTGGCGGGCTCCAGTGATCCTTTTTCAAGCCCAGGGCGCGACCGTCCCCCGCGAACGGCGAACCCGAGCCCCATCCGTTACTCTCCGGTCTGCGCGGCGTCTCCGTTCGTTCTCTGCGGCCTCTGCGCGTTTCTCTGCGGCCTCTGCTCCGAAAATCGCTCGTCCTGCGAGAGCCTTCCGTCGTTCGTTACGCGATCTTCTCGAGTGCGACCTTGTGGCCGAGGGCTTCGAGCCTGCGGACGAGGTTTCGGGTCAGGCGCTCCGGATGAAGCTCATCGAAATGCATGGGACCAAGGTCACCATAAGGCTGCCGGCGCTCGAGCATGTGGTAGAGGATCACCAGCAGCGAATGAGCGACCGCCACGAGGGCTCGCTTGCGCCCGCGGCGCCGTGACAGCCGCCAGAATTGAACGGACAGGTAGGTATTCTTGGTGCGACTGGCGGCCCAAGCGGCCTGGACCAAGGCGCGCCGTAGCCAGCGGCTACCCTTGCGAGCACGACCGTTCCGTTGCTTACCCGCGCTCTGGTGGTTGCCCGGACATATCCCCGACCAAGAGGCCAGATGCGCGGCGGTGGGGAAACGTTTCATGTCCGTGCCGATCTCTGCCAGCACATTCTGTGCGCCCGTTTCAGCGAAGCCCGGACTCGTCGTCGCCAGGCGCACTGCCTCGTCGAAAGGGAGGACATCGCCCTCCAGCGGTAACGTCGGGGTAAGCTCGGCGATCCTCTGGCTGAGCTTGGCGATGAGACCTTCGAGGTAGTCGACCTGGCCGAGCAGCGTGCTGAGCATGAAACGGTGATGCTCGGTGAGGTTTCCGCGCAGTGCCTTTTCGAGGTCGGGAATCTTCTTCCGGAGCTGGCCGACGGCCATTCCCGCCAAGCGCTTCGGATCGTTCTCCCCACCGACGATCGCGTTCAGAATCGCTCGCCCGGAGACGCCGAGTATGTCGCTGGCGACCGCACCCAACTTGATGTTGGCGTCCTCGAGCACTTTGTGGATGCGGTTGGCGGCTCGGGTCTGCTCGCCAACGAGTTGCGCGCGGTGACGAGTCAGATCGCGCAAATCGCGCAGAGGACGCTCCGGGACGAAACTGCCGCGGAGAAGCCCATGCTGGAGCAGTTGCGCCAGCCACTCAGAGTCCTTCACGTCCGTCTTGCGGCCCGGCACCCGCTTCACATGCTGGGCGTTGCACAGCAGCAGCTCGAAACGGCCCTCCAGGATGTTGTAGATCGGTTTCCAGAAGACCCCCGTCGACTCCATGGCGACGTGGGTGATTTCTAGGGCCACAAACCAGGTCGCCATGATCTCCAGCTCCCCGGTCGTGGTCCCGAAGGTGCGCGTCTGCTTCTGCAGTCGGCCAGTTTCATCGAGGATCCGGACGCAGACCGTCACCGTCTTCTTGTGCACATCCAATCCAGCACACCGACGAAAGATCACTTCCACGGGACCCTCCATGCCGGCGCACGACCGGGAGGGCGCCTTATGGGGTTACCACTCTGCTCCGCGTGCTATTGACGTCTGGCCAAGCCAGAGATCAATGCCAAACAGTTCTCGGTTCGCTGCGGCACCCAGGTCAGACTGCGTTGCGGGCTCCGCCGCTCCACAGAGGTACGACCTTCATCCCGGTCGCGGCATGGAACCATTTTCGTGGTTCTGGGTCCGGGCTGCAGCCCGTGCGGCGACTGCGTTGAAAGGCAATCCTTCTTCGCTCACGGCTTCTCTTCGGCAGGCGCTGGGGGACGAGCCACGAGCTGCACGCGTGACGCCTTGAGGTAGGCGACGTCGCCCATGGTCTCGAGCTTTC
>QHVJ01000407.1 GCA_003222275.1 Acidobacteriota bacterium
ATCCGGAGGACCGCGCGAAGGTGTCGGACGACGCGAGCCTCGTGGCCGCCATCGTGGAATCGAGCCGCGGCGTGAGCGGGGCGAAGATCGTCGTGAACGGCCAAGAGATCCACGCCCAGACGGAGCGCGCGCCGCAGCGCTCGCTGCTGGTGACGGCGCCGGTCACGCTCCGCGCGGGCCCCAACGCGATCGTCGTCGCCGCCACCCAGGCCGATGGCACGGTGCGGCAGGAGATCCGCACCGTCGTCTACGAGCCGTCCCGGGTCGCCATGACGCCGCCGCCTCCGCCGCCCGCGGCCGCCTCCGCGCACGAGCGCTGGGCCGTCGTCATCGGCGTGGGCGCCTACGAGAGCAGCGCCATTCCCCGATTGAAGTACACGGTCTCCGACGCCGAGGCGATCTACCAGACGCTGGTCGGGCCCGCCGGCTTCAAGAAGGACCACGTGCTCCTGCTGACCGACCGGAGCGAGCGCAAGCCGACCCTGCGCAACGTCAAGTGGGCGCTCGGCACATTCCTGGGCCGCTCGGCGAAGAAGGACGACACGGTACTCATCTTCTTCGCGGGCCACGGCGCGCCCGAGGTCGACACGCGAGGCCTCGAGCGCGACGGGCTGGCGAAGTATCTGATCCCGAGCGATGCCGACCCCGACGACCTCTACTCGACGGCGTTGCCGATGGACGAGCTGCAGACGATCTTCGCGCGGATCGAGTCCGAGCGCGTGGTGGCCTTCCTCGATGCGTGCTACAGCGGCGCCGCCGGCGGCCGGACGTTCGCGGCCAAGCGCACGCGCGCGGGCACCGTCGACGACCTGTTCCTCGAGCGGCTCACGCGCAGCAAGGGGCGCGCGATCGTGACGGCGTCGCGGCCCACCGAGGTGTCGATCGAGCTGCCCGACCTGGGTCACGGCATCTTCACGTACTACCTGGTGCAGGGGCTCAAGGGCGCCGCCGACAGCAACCGTGACGGGATCGTGACGCTGCAGGAGCTCTACGAGTACCTCGAGCAGCAGGTGACCACGAAGTCGCGCGCCGTCGGCGGCAACCAGCACCCCGTGATGAAGGGCGAGATGGAAGGTGCGTTCCCGCTGACCAAAGTCGGCCGGTGAGCTGGTGGCGCGCGCGCCGTGCCCGTCTGCTGCAGCTCTGGGCGGTCGGTCTCGTCTCGAGCGTGCTCGTCACCGCCGCCTCCGCCCTCGGCTACCTGGAAGGGTGGCAGGCGCGCGGCCTCGACCTCCTCCTGCGCCTGCAGGGGCACCGCACGCCGTATGACGTCGTCGTCGTTGCGATCGACGAGGCGGCCTTCGAGGGCCTCGGCCGGCGCCAGCCGATCCCGCGCGACTACCTCGCGCGGGTGATCCGCGGGCTGCAGCGCAGCGGCGTCGCCGCCGTCGGGCTCGACGTCACGCTGGGCACGCCGACCACGCCGGCCGACGATGCCGCGCTGGCGCGCGCGATCCGCGATTTCAGCGAAGACGGCGTGAGCCGCGTCGTCGTGGCGGGACCACTCGGCGCCGTCGGGGGCCCGCTCGGCGCCCGCGCGCTGGGCCGCGCGGTCGTCACCGGCTCGCCGCAGATGCCGGTCGACGACGACGGGTTCATCCGCCACGTGGCGCCGGTCGTGCCGGCTCGCGACGGGGTCGTGGCCGCGCTGGGTGTCGCGGTGGCCGCGCGCGTCGGCGGCGCCGATCCGATGACGCTGCTGGCGGCGGTGCGCACGGGCGGCACGGTGCCGATCCCGAAGACGCGCGCGGGCGGGACGATGGAGGCACCAGCGCCGGTGGCCGTGCGGGCAGGCGACCTGTGGCCGATCAATTACGTCGGCCCGGCGCGAAGCTTTCTGACCGTCCCCTCGGACGTCGTGGCCGCGCTCGCCGAGCCCGATGCCGAGATCGCCGCCGACAACCCGCTGCGCGGGCGCATCGCGATGCTGGGCGGCGCCTTTCAGGACAGCCGCGATTTCTACCAGACGCCGCACGGCCTCATGGCCGGCATCGAGGTCCACGCCAACGTCATCCACATGCTCACCACGCGGCGGTTCATCCAGCCTTCTAGCTGGGTCCTCGGGTTCGGCGTGAGCGCGGTGGTGGTGCTGGGCGCGAGCCTGGTGCTGCTTGCGATGAAGCCGGTGAGGGGCACGCTCGTGTGCGCGGTCGGCGGCCTCGTCGTCGGCGTGCCTGCGGCGTGGCTGGCCTTCGACCGCGGTGGCTACTGGATCGACTTCTTGCTGCCCGTGCTCGCCACGTGCGTCATGGGCTTCTTCACCGACTTCTTGGCGCGGCGGCGCATGCGCGACCAGTTCAGCCGATATCTCTCGAAGGACCTCCTGGCGCGCGTGATCGACGACGCGTCGAGCCTGCGCGGCGAGCGCCGCGTGGTGTCGGTGCTCTTCTCCGACCTGCGCGGTTACACGACGCTGTCGGAGGCGATGACGCCGGAGGCGATCACGGCGCACCTCAACGAGTACTTCGACGCGATGACGACCGCCATCTTCGCGCATCAGGGGATGATCAACGACTTCATCGGCGACGCCGTGATGGCCGTGTTCAACGTGCTCATCGCCGATCCGGAGCACGCCCTGCACGCCGTGCAGGCGGCGGCGGCGATGGACCGGGCCCTCACCGACCTCAACCAGCGCTGGACGGCGCGCGGGCTGCCGCTGCTCCACATGGGCATCGGCATCCACACGGGCTCCGTCTTCGCCGGCAACGTCGGCGGCCACGACAAGATCAGCGGCCGCGACAAGATCAAGTACACGGTGATCGGCGATCCGGTGAACGTCGCCGCGCGGGTGGAGGGATTGAACAAGGAGCTCGGAACGACGATTCTGATCACCGCGGAGACGTACGCCGTCGTCGGCGACCGCGTGCAGGCGAAGGACCGCGGGCCGATGCACGTGAAGGGGCGCGTCGAGGAAGTGCGCGTGTACGAGGTGCTGTCCGTCGAGGGAGGCGTCCGATGAAAGGTCGAGTGGGGATCGCGTTCGCGGCGATGGTCGTGCTGCTGCCGCGCCTCGCGTGCGCCGCGGATCCCGTGGCCGTGCTGACGGAGATCCAGGTGCGGCGCGGTCAGGTCCACGTCCGCTCCGTCGGCGACGGCGACTGGTCGGCGCCCAAGCCGCTGCAGTCCCTGCGCCCCGGCGACCAGGTGCGCGTCGTCGGCGACGGCCGCGCCGTGCTCGTCTTCACCGGCGGCCGCGGCACCGAGATCGTGACCCAGAGCAACTCGCCCTACAGTGTGTCCGCGCAGTCCGAGGTCGGCGCCACCGACCGGGTGAAGGCCGTGATCGGCGGCGTGACGAATTTTCTGCTCGGCCAGCAGAAGGAGCGCACGTTCCAGTCGCTGTCCGTGCGCAGCGTGCGCTCGCAGCCGCCCGCGATCCTGGGTCCGCGCGACACGCGCGTGCTGCCCGGCAATGTCGTCTTCGAGTGGGCGGGCTCCGATCGCCTGCGCTACAACGTCCGGCTCGTCGGCGCTCAGGGTGTGATCTGGAAGCGCGACGACGTCGAGCGCAAGCCGCTGACGTACCCCGCCTCGGCGCCGACGCTGGCGCCCGGCGGCCGCTACGTCTGGGAGCTCGAGACGAAGGAGCACGGCGTGCAGGCCGCGCAGTTCGAGGTGGCCTCGGTGACGGATGCGGCGGCGGTGACCGACTCCCTCGCCGTCCTCACGCCGGCCAACGCCAAGGGCTACACGCCGGCCACGCTCTCGCTGATGCGCGCGGGCCTGCTCTTCCAGCAGCGCTTCTACGCCGACGCGCGGCGCGAGCTGGAGACGGGGATCGTGGCGTCGCCCGAGGAGCCGACGCTCTACCTGCTGCTCGGCCACGTCTACGACCGCATCGGCCTCAAGCAGCAGGCGGCGAACGCGTTCGACGAGGCCGAAGCGCTCAGCACGCGGTAGCCGTCGGCAGCCTGCTCCGGGAACTCAGGACGGCGGTCGGACTAAGTGTGCCGTGCGCTGAGGCACGATTCCGCTTGACAGCGTTCACCGCGGGCGCTCGCCGCGTGCCGGCAGCGCCGCGCGAATGCCGTTCCAGCGTTCCGCAATGGCGCGGCGAGGGCATATCGGCCGCGAACACCGAAAAAATTGCCATCGCATCACGATCGCGTCGTCTGACGGCTCCAGGGCGCCTCCGAAACTGGGGTATAGAGTCGCCCCAGCACAAGGGGGACTCGTCATGGCGCACGATACTTCCGCCGTCCTGGAACCAACCGCGGCGCTCGATCGGCTCGGCGACGAGATCGCCGAGCTCTCTGCCCACCTCGACGCCGCGCAGCTCCTCGAGCTCATCCGCGAGTTCGACGCGCGCGGCGGCTGGAACACCGG
>QHVJ01000408.1 GCA_003222275.1 Acidobacteriota bacterium
GACCGCCGCTCGTTTCGAGGCCATTGGCCTGGCGGCGGTGACGAATTCGCTAATCGCCTGTTGGGATGCGAAGTACACGTACATGTTCTGGCGTCCAGTGACCGCCATCCGGGCCGGAGATACCGATGGGAACAGCGAGACCGAGCCGGATGCGGCGTGGACACCCTTCATCACCACACCATCCCACCCCGAATATCCCGCTGCGCACACCACGGTCGGCGCCGGCGCCCTCGGGTTCTACACGGTGTGGTTCGAGACCGATCAGTTCCCGCTGGAGTTCAAGGGGAATGCCGGCGCGGTTCGTCAGTACACGAGCGCCGCAGAGATCCATGCCGAGGAGGGCAACGCGCGTGTGTGGGGCGGCATGCACTGGCGCAACAGCACCGAGGTGGGTACCAAGCTCGGCAGCAGGGTCGGCAAGTACACGGCGACACATCTTCTCAAGCCGCTCGATGACTGATCGATCGACCAGCCCGGCATCCCCCTTCTCGGACTTGTTGACACGCCAGAGAGGGGTTGGCTCCTCAGGTAGAGCGAGGGGCGCTCAGCGAGAGTCGGGCGGCGGCGGCGGCCTCTCTAGACGTCCGGGACCGCGCCAGACGTGACAGCCAGGCGACGCGCCAACGGACGAGTTGCGGGAGCGATCGCGGGGCGGCCAGGAGGTCTTCGGCCACCTCGAGAAGGAGACCGATCGTGTGCTGAAGATCCCCGCGTCGAGGGGGGATCTGTGCCGCATGCGAGGCCAGCAGGGCCGAGCGACTCCCCACGGTTGTTTCAGGCCGGTCCGTGCATCTCGTGGGCGGTATTGCGGGAGGGCGTTCGCAGCGAGCGCCGCGACTTCACTCCTCCCAGGGATCAGGACGGGACACGCACGGGCCCGTTCTCAAGAATGAGAAGACGCACCACCGCCACCACCACCGCCAGCGGGCTCCTCACAGGTGGGGAGCACGTGGGGCGCGAGGTCCCGCCCAAACCCGGGAGGCGCGGCCAAAGCCCGGCTTTCGCAAGCGGGACTCTGCCAGGGACGTGACAAGGGCGTCTCTCATGGCCGCGCCGGGGCGCGGCCGACACGTGAGCACTCACACGATGAGCCGCGAGAAGGGCCAAACGGCCGCTGGCGTGGGTGTGACAGTGCTAAGCGCATTCGTCGACCATCCATTCAAAGGACGAGCGTCATCAGGCCATGTAGGCGAGCACGACCTTGTAGGTGCGTCCGCGGACGCGGCGTGGGCCCACACTCCTAGACCCCTCGCGCAGTTCCGGTTCGTGGTGCCCGGGGGATGGGAACGATCCGGTTTGAGTTGGGGGCTTGGTAACATGTGCCCTATTCGGGTCTCGTGGAGGAGCCAAATGATCGATTTCACAAGACGTGAATTCATGAAGACTGGGCTTGCCGCTGGAACGCTTGCGGTCACTGGCGGTCTGCCGCTCATGGCACAGCGCAACACGGCAACCGACTTCGTAACCCTGGGAAGGTCCGGGGTGAAAGTCACGCGTTTGGCGTTTGGGACGGGGAGCTTCAGCGGCCAGGTTCAGCGCGATCTCGGGCAGGAGGGGTTTACGCGCCTAGTGCGCCATGCCTACGACCGCGGCATTCGCTTCTTCGAGACCGCCGAGTCGTACGGTGAGATGCACAAGATGCTGGGCATCGCTCTGAAGGGTATCCCGCGGGAGAGCTATCAACTGATGTCCAAGGTGACCACTCGCGACGGTGTGAGCCCGCAACAGAAAGTCGACGAGTTGCGCACGCTGGCGAACACGGAGTACTTCGACATCCTGTTGCTGCACTGGCAACATACCGCCACCTGGCCAGCCGACACCCGCCGCTGGCAGGACGCGATCTTGGAAGCCGAATCGAAGAAGGCTGTGGTGAGCCACGGCGCGTCGGTCCACGGCCTCCCGGCGCTGCGACGGGTCCCAGGGAATGAATGGCTCAACGTTGCCATGATCCGGGTGAATCACAAGGGCAAGAGCATGGACGCCGAAGACTACGCCACCCAGGGGTTAGGGAATGTGCCCGAGGTCGTCGAGCACGTGAAGAAGGTTCGGAACGAAGGAATGGGCGTAATCTCGATGAAGCTCATCGGCGAGGGCACATTCAACCGCGAGGACCGGCAGAAGGCGATGAAGTTTGCGTTCAGGCAGGCGGGCGTCGATTGCGTGACGGTAGGCTACAAGAGCACGGGCGAGATCGACGAGGCGATTGAGAATCTGAACATGGCGCTTGCGTAGGCGCCTGGACCCGGCGTAACTACGCTCCGCCCGTCTCGTTGCCGGTACGATCGGTCCAGCCTCAGGAGTCTCGCGTGTGAGGCGAACCCCGTCACCGAGCGCGAGACGGCCGACGGGTTGCTCCGCGCATAACGTTTGGCATATCACGCCATCCGTAATATGCTGAGCAGGTGATCCGTTCCTTCCGGAACCGAGACGCCGAGGCGTTGTTCCAAGGGTACGCGACGCGTCGATTCCGGAACATTGCTCGGGTCGCTCAGCGCAAGCTGGCGCAGTTGCATGCAGCCCAACGACTCGACGACCTGCGCGCGTTTCCGGGCAATCACCTCGAGGCCCTTGGCGGTGATCGGCGGGGGCAACACAGCATCCGGATCAATGACCAGTATCGGATCTGCTTCGTGTGGAAGGACGGCGAAGCGCAGCACGTCGAGGTCGTGGACTACCACTGACGGAGGAACGATGCCAAGGAAAGCACGCCGGCTGCCGCCGGTACATCCGGGCGAGATCCTGCGGGAGGACCTCCTGAAGCCTCTCGGGATCAGCATCAACCGCCTCGGGCGGGATCTGCGGGTGCCAGTGACGCGAGTGAGCGAGATCGTCAACGGTCGTCGGCGTATTACTGCCGACACGGCTCTACGGCTAGCGCGCTACTTCAGTACGACGCCCCAGTTCTGGATGAACCTCCAGGCAGCATACGATCTGGATTCGGTTCAGCGCGCTTCCGCCGATCGAATCGCGCGGGACGTGCATCCGCGCGAAGCTGCCTAGCTTCGGATCTTCTGACCGTCGCCTACGGCTCCCCTCAAGCAGCGCGGCGTGAGCGAGGCGCAGTCCTCGGCCGTCCTGGGCTACGCGGCGCTCCGTGTCTTCACCCAGACCGAGATCGGCGTCCTGACGACACAGGGCGTCCTGCAGGAGGTCCGCGATTCCATCTACGACCCCGGCCCGGCGCGTCCAGCGCTAGCCCCGACCCAGAGACCTGGATGGCCTACCGAATCAGGCGTTGGAACATGGCCAGATACCTAGGGGCGAAGGCCCCGAACATCACGATGAAGAAGAGGAGTACTCCTACCAAAACTGCGGCCAGGAGTCCCAGATCGCGCCAGGACTTGTGAGGAAGACGCGCATATCCGGCGACCGCGAACAGTAGCAGCCCGCCCGTGGCGATCGCGGCGGGGACGGCGATCAGGAGATCAGGCCTGTCGACGCCACCGTGACGGTAGAGCATAAGCAGCCGCTGGAAGCCATTGCGGATGAAGGTGGTGAGGAATCCGGCCATCCAAAGCCAGGACGCACCGCTGGCGGCGCCCAGTGCGTAGCCGACCTTGCTCCGACGGAGGCACAGGATCGCCGCCGCGATGTAGGGCAACGACTCGAAGACGTGAAGCACTCGGATGCTGCGGTCCCAGTAGGCCGAAACCGCCAGCACGACGACGAACGCAGCGGCGCAGATGGCGGCCGCGACGTCGGTCTTGTTCCTGATCATCGTCCCCGCTCGCCCCCCACCTCGGGCCCCGAACGCGAATCAGCGATGGTGCGCAGGCGCTTCTGAATTTCCTAACGAACGGGGCCGCCTCGCGGTTCACGAAAGACGCCGCATACTTCTTGGACTTGGCGGAAT
>QHVJ01000409.1 GCA_003222275.1 Acidobacteriota bacterium
TTCACGATCGGCACCGCCGAGCTCTCGATCGGGCGCGAGGACACGTCGGGCGGCGCGCTCACGACGGCCTCGAGCCAGAAGAAGATCACGTTCGGCGACATCCTGGAGTTCGACGACCTGCGCATCGGCGTCAACAACTTCGAGGTCAACTTCGACGCCACGAATCCCGTCGTCTTCAACGGCTCGATCTTCGTCGCCTCCGGCGGCGCGAAGTTCTTCCCGGGTCGTCCCTTCTCGGCCGAGCTGAAGGACCGGCAGACGGCCGACGACGTCAACGCGGATGGCACGCCGAACGACGAGGCCGTCCGGCTCCAGCTGACGTTCTCGCAGGGCAAGGTGTCGTCGTTCCAGTTCCAGGTCGACACCATGGTCATTCACCTGAGCAGTTTCGTGACCCTGACGGCGACGGATCTGAGACTCGACACCGGCGCCGCCGCCAACCAGGAGCTGATCTCGTTCCAGTCGATCGGCGCGGTCGTGAGGATCGGCTCGATGGAGCTTGGCGGCGAGGCGCGAAACTTCGCCTTCATGGGCGACGGCAGCTTCAAGACGAAGCCGGGGTTCGGGATCTTCCTGACCGTGGGCTCCGCCACCGGCAGCAGCTTCAAGTGGCCGGAGTGGCTGCCGGTCCACGTCAACGCGGTCGGCATCGAGTGGGCGGACATCCAGAACCACCCCGAGGACTTCATCATCACGCTGTCGCTCTCCGTGACCGGGATCAAGGGGATCGGGGGCCTGTCGTTCTCGGGCGCCATCGAAGGGGTGAAGATCTCGCCGAAGCTGCTGCTGGAGGGCAAGTTCCCGATCATCGACGTCGCGTCGATCGGCGTCAGCGTGAAAGGCAAGCTGTTCGGTGGCGACCTCGAGGCGGGGCTCATCGGCGGCATCCTCAAGCTCGACAAGAACTTCGCCATGATCGGGCCGTTCGACTCCACCACGCCGGTGGCCCAGCGGATCTTCTTCGTGGGCGTGCAGGGGTCCTTCAGCCTCGGGGGCGTGGGCGGATTCAGCATCCGCTTCGCGCTGAGCGAGCTCGGCCCGATCGGGATCTTCATCAGCGCCAGCCTGCCGACCGGCATCGTGGTCTATGCGCCGGCGGGGCTCACCATCAACGACTTCGCGGCCGGCGTGGAGTTCTTCAAGACGCTGCCCTCCATCGAGGATCCCTTCGCGCTGCGCAATCCCGAGTTCGGGCTGCCGACCGAGTTGACGGCCGAGCAGTGGCTCGACTCGGTCAAGCAGCAGGTCGCGGCCCAGGCCAAGCAGCTGGCCGCCAATCCGAACCTGAACGGCTTCACCGCGGCCTTCACCTCACCGATGGTCATCACCGGGAGCGCGAAGCTGTACACCCTCTATGCCTCGAAGCAGGTCTTCAACGCCCAGGTCGTCATCAAGATCAGCACGGACGGGAAGTTCCTCATCATCGGCAAGCTGAACTTCGCCAACGACAGCGTCAGCATCAGTGGCCGGCTCTACGCCGACCTCAGCAACGTCACCAGCGGCAAGGTCGTGGTGCTCTTCCTGGCCGACGTCCCGGACCAGGTGCGGCTGCTGACCCTGTACGGAAAGCTGAAGACGGGCTTCCGCAACGCCTCCGGCGAGGAAGTGACCTTTGACGTGGTCGACGCCGCGCCGCCGACGCCGACCGCCACCAAGCCGGCGGCCAGGGTGATCGACCCCGTGCAGAGCGGTGGCAGCGTCGACGTCAACACCGTGAACAGCGCCGATCACACGTCTGGCGGCCAGCGCTTCGTCGACGTGAGCTTCGACGCGCCGCCGGGCGCCACGCTCGACTACGCGTCGATCCTCGACAACGACGCCGAGCTCGCCGTGTCCGCCAACGGCACCTCCGTCCCCGTGACCGGCAAGCCGAAGCCACTCGATACGATCATGACGGACTCGGGGCCCATCGCCATGCCCCTCGAGCTCGAGACGGTCGACGGTGTGCAGAGCGTGACGCGACTCGGCCCGAGCCGCCAAACGGTGGTGCGGCAGGGCGCCGGCGGCGTGGATCCGCATGCGACGGACGCGCAGCTGCTGGCGGCCGTGACGAACCCCAGCAGCTACGTCGACCTCCGCGTCGAGAGCATCAGCGTCGAGCAGCCGCCAGCCGGCAGTCACGTCTTCGTCACGGTGCGCGCGGTCACGGCGCTGGCGAAGGAGACGGTGGTCCAGAAGAAGGGCGACCTGGCGTCCGCCAGCGACGATCAACTGCTGGTCGCCGCCATCGGCAAGATCGGGACCAACCGGTTCCGCTACCTGCTGGGTGATGCGACGACGCCGTTCCCGAAATTCTCGATCGGCACCGTGACGGTGACGTTCAACGCCGGCAGCTTCAAGAACGCCGACGTGACGCTGGAGAACGGCAACGTGGTCGCCGGCGCGGCGAACGACCAGATCGTCGCGACGTTCAGCGTGGAGGGCGCCACGGCCACGCTCACCGATCCGGGCGCGGGCGGCACCATCGACATCAACGCGATCAACGACCGGAATTACATCGACGTCGCCTTCGTGGCACCGACGAGCCCCACCGCGCTTGCCATCGACGAAGGCTCGGTCACCGACCTGACGCCGGAGTTCACTCTCACCGGGGACGGGCTCGGCTCGGCCGTGCTCGACGACAGCCGCGCGCCGGCGGTGCTCGTCGGCACGAGCACGAACACCAAGACGTTCCGCTACTGGCTCACCGGCACGTTCGCGGCCTCGGGCAAGGTGACGCTCACGATGCTGCCGGACACCTGGGCCGTCAACGTCACCGACTTCGACCTGACTCACGCGGGCGATGATCTGCCGGCGTCGCCCACCGTGCCGGACCTGGCGGGGACGTCGAAGGCAATCACGCTCGGCGGCACCACGATTGCCGGCGATTGGATCCTGAATGTTGACGGCAACGAGTACAAGTACGCGGCACAGGCCGCCGATACGCCGAGCAAAGTGGCGCTAGAACTCGCTGCAAAGATCGACCCGGTTGTCGGGTTCACCGCCGGCTCCGAGGACGCCACGCTGGTCATCACCAAGCCCGGCGGCGGCAGGTTCAACCTGACGACAACCGCCCCGAACGGCGCTACGGCGGACGTCTCCGACGTCACGGTCGCGACCAAATCCGTCGTGGTGAGCGGCGGCGTCACCAACGGCGAGACGTGGACGGTGACCGTCGCCGGGACGGCCTACAACTACACGGTCACAGCGGCGGACCACGAAGCCAACGACATCGCTCGGGGGCTCGCTGCGGCCATCGATGGTCCCGCGACCGGCTTCGTGGCGACGGCCGAGGACAACACCCTCGTGGTCACCAAGGTGGACGGCAGCGCGTTCGTTCTGCGGGCGACAGCACCGCAGAGCCGGGTGGCGACGACCACCCAGAACATCTTCGCGCTCGGCGATCCCGAGCAGTTCCTCACGGTTGTCTTCCCGGTCGCCGACGACGGCAAGGAGATCGTGGACAGCTCCATCACCGACGGGGACGCTGAAATCACACTCGACCCCGCGCAGGGAGGCAGGATTTTCGACCCCGTGACGATGGCCCCTGCGGACTGGACGGTGACGCTCGATCCCACGGTGGCGCCGACCAAGGTGACCGACACCATCTATCGCTACAAGGTCAACGTGAATCCGGGCACTTCGTTACTCTCGAGAGTCATCGTGGAGTATCGGTTCCTCGATGGAACCTGGAACGAGCGCAACAAGAGCACGGGCGTCGAAACGCCCATCGTGATCGCCAACAAGGACGCCAACCCGGCCACGCCGCCGCCGGCCATCGAAAACATCAACGACCCGAGCACCAATCCCAACCTCCGCCAGCCCTTCAGCCTCGGCGCGAACCTGCCGAGCGTGCTGCACGTGACGATTCCGGACGTCCCGGCTGGCTTCCCCCCCGGATTCAAGCTCGATCCCGCATCGGTAACCGATGCCGGCCCGGAGTTCAACATCGTGGTCGCGAACGGCAACTGGACGGTCGAGTTCGATCCCAGCCGCGCCGCGGTTCAGATCGGGACCTCCAACGCCTTCGACTTCCCGATCATCGTGACGCTGCCCGACAATCCCAGCCGGACGGTGACGCTGCGAGCCGACTTCCTCGCGAACGCCTGGGCGTACACCGGCCCGATCATGGGCGGCACGCAGCCCGGCGAGACCCGGGACCTCGGCAACCTGAGCGCCACCAACAACCGGACGTTCGTCGACGTCACCTTTGCCCCGAGCGCGGGCAGCACGCTCGTCACGCCGTCGATCGACGGCGGTGAGCTCGCATTCACCGGCTTCGGCGGTTCGGGCGTCACTCTCACGACCGGCGCACCGCTGCACGTCGGCGACCGAACGTTCCGCTACCTGCTCACGGGTGACTTCATCGCGGGCGAGGTGACGGTCAACTTCGCGGCCGACCAGTGGACCGACTCGGGCGGAATCAAGAATCGCGCGTTCACGCAGACCTTCACGGTGCAGGGCACGCGCGGCGACCTCGTCAAGCGGACCATGGTGCCGGTCCTGGATGCCAACGGCAATCCCACCGGCACCCAGACCGAGGTGATCACGAGCCTG
>QHVJ01000122.1 GCA_003222275.1 Acidobacteriota bacterium
CAGCATCGTCTTCCCGGTGCGGGGAGCGGCGACGATGAGCGCACGCTGGCCCTTCCCGAGCGGCGTCATGAGGTCGAGGATACGCGGCGAGAGGTTCTCGGCGATCGTCTCCATCTTGATCCGCTCCATCGGGTAGAGCGGGGTCAGGTTGTCGAAGAAGATCTTCTCCTTCGACTTGTCCGGGGGCTCGAAGTTGACGGCGTCGACCTTGATGAGCGCGAAGTAGCGCTCGTCTTCCTTGGGCGGACGGATCTGGCCGCTGATCGTGTCGCCGGTGCGGAGGTCGAACTTCCGGATCTGTGAGGGCGAGACGTAGATGTCGTCCGGCCCCGGCAGGTAGCAATACTCCGGGGCGCGCAGGAAGCCGAAGCCGTCGGGCAGGATCTCCAGCACGCCTTCCGAGAAGATCAGCCCTTCCTTCTCCGCCTGCGCGCGCAGGATCTGGAAGACCAGCTCCTGTTTCTTCATGGTCGCCGCCCCCGAGATGTCCAGGGACTTGGCCACGTGCGCGAGCTTGGTGATGTTCATTTCCTTGAGCTCGGCGAGGTCGAGCCGGTTGCCCCGGTCGAGGGCGGCTTCGGGCTCGCGCCGGGGGGTGGGCACAGGGCCGGGCTCGGCGGGAGGGGCGGCGGCTTCCGCCGGTGCGGAGGGAGGCGGCGCCGGCGGCTCCGGGGATTGAGCCATCGGAGGGGACTCCTGCGGCGTGGGCGCGGCGTCGGGCTCCGCGGTCGCTATCGCCGCGGGCCCGTCCGGACCGGTTTCATCCGCGCCGTCGTTCTCGGGCCCTTCCCGGGACCGGTTTCTCGCGCCGTCGCCCTTGGGCGGGCGGCCTCGGCGGGGCGGGGCCGGGCGGTTGGGGGAAGAAGGATCTTCTTGGCTCATGGCGATTCTCGGAAGAAGTGCGAGGGGGAGCGGACCTGCCGTCCGCAGAACGTGACCGAATGCGTAAAGATAGTGAACCGCGGGGTCCCTGTCAACCCCCTGGTTCACTGGACGAGGGCATCCTCGAGGAGGTGGTGCGCGATCGCCTCCGCCGCCACCCGGTTCCCCTCGGCGCTCCAGTGCGGATCGTCGCTCCGGCACTTGGGAAACGCAGGGTCGGCGAGGAAGTCCTCGCGCAACGAGTGGACGGGGAATGCGGCCGTCCGTGCCTGCCGCGCGAAGTACGCAAAGGGCACGAGCAGGCCGGGCGCGTCGTCCGGGAACACCCGCCGCTCGGGGTCGCGAGGGCTCTCGCGCGGATCGTATTGCTGATAGCGCGGCAGGACGAACAGCACATGGCGGGCGCCCATGCGCCGCGCCAATCGGTCCGTCTCCAGGATGGCCTCCCAACTCTCGCGAAAGTAGGGCTCGGACGCCTCCGGCGGCTGGAACAGGAAGAAGTAGCGCGGGCCGGGAACGGCAGGAGCGCTGTCGGGCCGGGCCCAGCGCAGGCGCTCCCGCAGCCACCGTCCGTAATCCTCGACCCCGAGGGCGAGGCTCGCCCCCACGCCGAACGCGCGGAAGATCGAGACCTCTCCTCCCCCGCCGGCACCGATGCGGGCCAGACGGTCGCGGGCCACGAGGTCGTCGTGGAAGTCGGTCATGTCGAAGGCCTGCACGACGAGGTCGGGCTTGTACTTCGCGCCGATCTCCCGGAGCTGGCGCGCCTGGAGCACGGGCGAGGAGGAGACCCAGCCGAAGTTCGCCACCCGCACCCTTCGTCCCGGCGCGCGCGGCTGGAGCAGGCGCTCGAGCAGGGTCGGCCAGCGCACCTCCTCGGGGAGATGCGGGTTGGCGGTGAACGAGTCGCCGAGACAGATCACGTTGAAGTCCTCGTCGCGGAAGTCGCTCGCGCCGAGATGCGAATAGACGCCGTCCTCGTTCGTCCCCCCGGTGTGCGGCCGCGGGCGATGGTCGACCCCGAGGGTGTAGCGCGGCACGATGACGCGCCGCATCAGGAGGGGGCCCGTGAGCCAAAGCGCGGCCACGCCCACGGCGGTGGAGAAGCCGAGCATCGACAGCTCCCGCCATTGCCGCGACCGCCGCGCGATCGTCAGGAGGGCCAGCAGCGGCAGCCATACGATCAGGAACTGGACGACGTGGCGGGCGAGGCGGCCCCGATTGCCGGTGGTGAGGCCGGCGAGGAGGGCGGCGCCGACGAACCCCGCGAAGGCCATGGCGATCCCGCGGACGGCGAGGCCGGGACCCGCCCGCGGGCCGCGCGCCCGATGCGACATCACGACGAGCATCGGGAGCCACAAGAGGGCCACGCGGCCCAGCTCCGCAAGGAGTCGGCCGTCGTTCGTGAACAGGAGGGCGGACACGCCCGCCGCCGCGAGGGCGGAGAGCGCGCACTCGAGGAGGCCGCGGCGAACGCCGGCTCGCTCGCGTGCGCTCACGCCGCGCGGGCGGAGGCCGGAACCGGGCCGGCGGCCTCGCCGCGGGGCCGGGCCACCCACGCGAAGAGGGCGACGAGCAGGGCGGCGTGCAGGGCGGCCGCGACCACCGTCAGGTCGACGCCGACCACCATCCTCACCTGCTCCACGAAGCGCAGCGTCGTGACGCGGCGGCCGAGGCCCGCGGCCAGGAACAGGTTGAGGAACAGGATCGTGGAGGTCGCGGCGAGAAGGGTGCGGGCTCTCGGCCAGACGCCGAGCAGCAACGGAGCGAGGACCACGGCCAGGAACGTGTGGTTCTCGTGCACGCTCGTCGCGAGGAACGCGTAGGCATGGACCTGCAGGATCACCGACAGAGCGATGATGCGGCGGTCGGCCGCCGGCCACCGCCGCATGAGCAGGAGGTTGGCGACGGTCGCCACCGCCAGCAACGATCCGGCGGCGAGGCGCGGGTCCCACCCGGCCCACTGGCGGAAGGCCTCGGCGGAGTGGATGCGGGCGAGCGGCCAGGGACCCGCCTGCGTCCACTCCATCACCCATCCGGCCAGCCACCACAGGTTCAAGCCTTGGGCGGAGAGCGCGCTCTGGACGAGCGTCCGGCGGCAGCCATCGAGGGCGGAGAGCAGGTGGTCGCTCGTCCACCAGGGCATCAGGACGAGGGCGGCGACCGCGAGGCCGGCGAGCGCCGCCTTTCCCCAGGCCCGCGGCCGGGCTTCGCGCGCCATCACGAAGAGCAGCGTGGGGAGCAGTAGCGCCCCCTGCGGCTTCACCAGTCCCGCCGCCACCACCAGTGCGGTGGCCGTGGCATGCCGGCCCGCGGCGAGGCCGAGGACGGCGGCCAGGGCCAGGGCGGCGAAGAGCGGGTCCTGCCCCCCGAGGGCGGGCGCGGCCAGGAGGACGGCGGGATTGAGCCAGAAGGCAAGGCTGCGCTTCCGCGCCCACTCCCCGCGGGCGCTGCGATAGAGCAGGACCGCGATGGCGACGCTGCCGAGGAGCGGACCGAGGTTCACGAAGGCGTTGAACAAGGGCCGGTTCGGCATCTCCGGCCGGAGCGCCCGGTAGAGCTTGCCCGCCGCCCACGACAAGATGAGGCTGCCCGGCGGGTAATCGACGACGAAGGCGCCGTTCTCCCAATCGATGCGCGTGCGAGGCAGGTTCGTCGCGGTGAGCAACCCCCATGCCGAGCCCGTCTCCGCACAGGCCACCCGCACCATCTCGCGATCGTCCGGGCCGTAGATCCCGGCCAGGCCGGCGGTGGCCGCGCGCGCGGCCCAGGCCTTCTGGACCTCGGTGTCGAAGGTGCCCCACCGCGGCAGCAGGCAAAGCCGGAGCGCGAGGCCGAGCGCGAAGAGAAGAGCCCAGCGACGGGTCATCAATTCTGAACGCGGCGCGCTACGCGCGCCTGAGATTCGCATCCTCGGTCGGGCTCTTCCATCAAATTCCGCCGTCGCGGGAGTACTCCCGCTCGGGCGGAAAGGAGCCCGACCTGCGGGTGCTCCGTGGCGTCGTACACTAGCATGCTGATTTGGAGCCCGTGAACACGAGAAGGTGAGAGACAAGCACGCCCTGGGGCGCGAAGCGCTCGCCGCCCTCTTCTTCCTCGCCCTCGCAATCGCGGCCACGCGTCCGCTCACCGCGCTCGTCCGCACCCACGTCCTCGGCCATCTCGACGTGCTGGTGGACCTGTGGACCGTCCACTGGCTGGCCATGCACTTCTTCGACCCGAGCCAGATCTTCCAGGGCAACATCTTTCATCCCGCGCGCCACGCCGTGCTGCATTCGGACCTGTCGCTCGGCACCGTGGTGCTCCTGCTTCCCTTTCGGCCCTTCATCCACGACCCGGTGCCGCTCATCAACCTGGCCGCGCTCGTGGCCCTCGCTTTCGGTGGGTGGGCCTTCCATGCCCTCGGGTACGCCGTGACCGGCGACCGCTGGGCGGGCCTGCTCTGCGGCGTGCTCGCCGCCTTCAACTCGCACCAGATGCGCCACGTCTACCACCTGAATCTTCTCACCGCCGGCTGGCTGGCCCTCTTCCTGCTCGGCCTGCACCGCACCGTCGCGCGACCGACCGCCTTCAGCGTGGCCCTCACCGGGGTCAGCTTCTCCCTCTGCGCTCAGTCCAGCGGCTATTACGGCGTGGCCGCCGTCGTGCTCGCCGCGGTCTTCGCGGTGGTGCACGTCCGGACCCTCGGCCGCCCGCGGGTGATCGCGGCGCTCCTCGCCGCGGCGTTGCTGGGAACGCTCCTGACGCTGCCGTACCTCACCGCCTATCTCGACGCGCGGCAGGAGCAGGGACTGCGGCGGAACATCAACATGTCGGCGGCGATGGCCTTCCATCCCCGCCAGGACCTCACGAGCGACGCCTATGCGTACCGCTGGCTCTCTCCCCGCGAAGGCGAGCGACTCTTTCCCGGCGTGCTCGCGCTCGCGCTGGGCGCTCTGGCGGTGGCGCGCCGCCGCCCGGGGACGCTCTTCTACGGCATCGCCTTCGCGGTGACGCTTCTTCTGTCGTTCGGCCCGCGGCTGGAGGTCGCCGGGCGGACGTTCGACCTGCCCTACAAGTGGCTCTTCTCCCTACCGCCCTTCGACGGCATGCGGCACCCCTACACGTTCGCCGCGGTAGCGCTCTTCATGCTCGCCGTCCTCGCCGCGATCGGCTGGGCCGGCCTGCGCATCGCCGCCCGTGCCTGGGCGGGGCCGCTCATGGTCCTGCTCGCGGTGCTGGAGACGCTGAGCCCGCCCCCCTTCGTGCGCGCGATCCCGGCGGGCGTGCCTCCCGCGTACGAAATGATCCGCGCGCGGCCGCCGGCTCCGATCCTGGAGGTGCCGGTCTTCGCCCCCGACACGCTGGTGTGGGCCGCACGGCACGGACTGCCGGTGGTGAACGGACAAGGATCGGCCTTCGTCCCCGGCGGGACGCGCATCATCGCGCGTCTCGTCGAGAACCACTGGGTGCGTCGCGCTCCCGCCGACCTCGACGCCAGCAAGCCCGCTCTCTATCTCGCCGACATCTTCCCCGCCTTGTACGTGATCGTCCCCGCCGTGCGCGAGCCCGCCTTCCGGCCCCTGGCCGCCGCCTTCGACCGCTCGCGGCTGTTCGCCTTCGTAGCGGAGGCCCCCGACGGCGACCGCATCTACGAGCTGCGCCGGGACCGCATCAGGGCGCCGGCTCCAGGCGCAGGGCCACGACCCGAGGAGGAAGAGCCGGAGGGGGAGCCGACGCCCAGGTGAGCTCGAGGCGCTCGACGACGTCGGCCGGGCCCGCGGGCAGCGCCCAGGAGATCTCGCTCCCGCCGGCGATCTCGAGGACGAGGCGCCGCACGTCTGCCGAGGGCCGGCGGTAGAGGATCGTCGAGCGCGACCCGCTCGGCGAGCGCGTCGACCTTCCACCGGTCTCCTCCGGCACCGACCACCCCGTCTCGAAGTGCATCCGCGACTCCGGCGCTCCCGCCTCGATCCGCCATGGCAGCGGCGGCAGGTCCTCCGGCGACACGCGCAACAGCATCCGCTCGCCGTCGTCGTCGACCCGCGCCACCGGCAGGACCTGCTCGAGGAAGTCCACCACGCCGCGGTCCGCGAAGGCGTGCTCGACCACGACGTAGCGCAGGGCGAGGAAGCGCGCCACCCGCGGCGCCGCCTCCCGCTCGCGCGCGAGGAGGCCGGCATCCAGCTCGAGGCGGCCCTTGCGCAGGTCGACGAGCGGCCGCACCAGCGGGAGGCCGAAGTAATAGCTCGTCTTCTCCACCGGCACGCGGGCGGCGGTGCCGATGAAGATCCGCTTACCGTGGATCGTCTGGTCGTACATGATGCGGCCCGGCACCTGGTCGATCCCGGGGATCTCGACGACCGTGAAGTCCCCCGGCTCCCGCGCCACCCGGGCGAAGACGGCGGGCGCACCGGCCTGGAAGAGCGGGACGGGCACCGCCAGGTACTCGGCGACCATCACCGCGGCCACGGCCGCGGTGAGGAGCAGGCGAGCGGAGGGCCGGCGCACGCGCGTCAGCCAGGTGGTCCAGCCGGCCGCGAGGAGCACGGCCAGCGCGAGCACGACCAGGATCGAGAAGCGGGAGGGGGCGCGCATGTGCTGGAGCACGGGAACGTGCGGGAACAGCGCAAAGGGAAGCGGCAAGCCCAGGTCACGCCCCGCCACCCGCAGCGACGGCCCCAGGCTGAGAACGAAAGCGCACGCCCCGAGGAGGATCCAGAACCCGAGGCCGCGCCGTGACCGGCGGCGGGCCAGCACGGCGATGCCGGCGCCGAGCAGGACGTATCCCGGAAAGACGGTGGTATCGGTGAGGTCGCGGTCGAAGGCCCGTCCGATTCGCGGGCCGAGAACGGTCGGGGCCGGACCCGGCCGGACGTAGGCGGCCAGGTCCGCGACGTAGCGTGCGGTCCCCGGATAGGGAAGGTAGCGCCACGACGTGAGGTCGCGGGCGGCCTCGACCGCCAAGGGCAGGAGCAATGCCGCTGCGATCAGCCCCACGAGGGCCAGGCGCACGGCGACCGGGCGCAGGCGCGGCCGGCGCGTCGCCCCCACCCACGCCGTGTAGAGCAGGGAGAAGAACGCGAGGAAGATCAGGTAGCTGAGGTTGGTGTAGCCGCAGGCGGCGGCGGCCGCTCCCGTGAGGAGCGCGAGACCGGCGCGGATCGATCCCGCGTCCATGAGGGCGAGGAAGGCGAGCGCGTAGAGCGGCAGCCACTCCGTGCTCAGCAGGTCGTAATGGCCGGCGAGGCGGGCCAGCCGGTAGGGGCAGAAGCCGAACGCGACGCCGGCCAGGAAAGCCCCCTCCGGGCTCGCGCCGAGCCGGCGGCACAGCGCGTAGGCGGCGAGCGCGGACGCGACGAACGTCGCGCACACGATCGAGTTCGCCGCCGCCACGCCGCCGAGCAGCGCGCTGAGCGGGACGAACAACACGCCGTGGAGGAGCGCGAGCGTGTGGAGGGCAAGGCCGATCCCCACCGGATAGAAGATGTAGTCCGTCCGCAGGGGATTCGCATGCAGGTCGACGAGGGCCTTGCGCACCCACCAGAGGTTCCAGAGGTAGATGCGCGCGTCGCCCCCGCTCTCTCCGACGTGGTGGGTGAAGAAGAAATAGGGCAGCGGCCAGGTGAAGAGCGCCGTCAGCGCGACGTAGACGAGGGCGGCGAGCCAGCCGCGCGTCACCGCGGACGGGCGGACGTGCGCCGCAAGCGCAGCCAGTCCACCGCCACCGCCGCGTCCTTGCCGCGATAATCGGTCAAGTCCTGGCGAGGGCTCCCCGAGTACGCGAGGGCCAGGTCGTTCAGGCCGGGATGGAGCGCGGAGCGGGGGATGGCGAAGCTGTACTCGCCCCACGCCGGCGGCGCCGCCGTCTCCCCCACCTCGACGCCGTTGACCTCGATCCGCACTGTCACCGGAAGCTGAGGCTGCTCCGCCCGCAGGCGCAGCACCGCCTCGAAGTCACCCACGCTGCGGATGGGGATGCGGAGCCAGGAGCGCCGTCCCTTCGAGCGGCGAAAGGTCGTCTCTCCCTCCGCCTCCGGACGGTACCAGTTGTGGCCCACCACGATGGGCAGCTCGGCGGGCTCGCTTCCGAGGTCGATCGTGCCTGCCAGCGAGCGGGCGCCCTCGTCGAGCCAGACCCCTTTCAGGTTGTCGTACGCCAACGTCCAGAGGGGAGCCGGGAGCCGGGTTTCGAGCAGGCCCCGGTACAGCACGTCCACCTGCGCGGGCGCGAGCTGCTCCAGGTTGAGGGCCTGGTTGCGGGGCGCGACCAGCTCGCTGTTGTAGATGTACGCGAGACCCTGGTTCCACAGGACGAGAAGGGCCAGCACCCCTGCCGCCGGCAGCAACGGATGGCGGCGGGCGAAGGCCAGGACTTCGCCGAGTCCCAGCGCGAACAGAGGAGTCAGTCCCAGCAGGCGGCGCTGGCCGAAGGCCTCCGATCCCCACCAGTCCCCCATCGCGGCGTTCACGGCGACGGCCAGGGCGAAGGCCAGTACGAAGTAGGCGGCCAGCCGGGTGTCACGCCTCAGCCAGAGGAGCCAGCCCGCGCACGCGGCCAGGTACAAGGGTGTCCACGGGAACAGCCCGTGCCGGGGGGACAACAGCACCTCCAGCCAGGCCAGGTGCGGCGTGAAGCCGGGCCCCTGACGGGCGAGCACGCCCACGAAGGCGCCGCCTCCCCACAGCCGCGCCCACAGCAGAGCCTGCAGCAACGCGCCCGCCGCGGGGCCGGCCGCGAAGGCCCCCGCCAGGCGCGCGGCGCCGGGGCGCTGCTTCCACGCCAGATCGAGCACGGGGAGCAGGAGCAGAACGGCATCCTGGATCCGCACGAGGCTCGAGAGGGCCCCGGCCGCGCCGATGAGCGCCCAGTGAAGGGGCCGGTCGCTGCCCCGGAACCGTAGCCAGGCGGCGACGAACAGCGTGGCCAGGCACGCCGAGGCGCCGTGGGACATGGACGGGTTGGCCACCGCGTAGAAGAACAGGGGCGTCGCCCACCAGATGGCGACCGTCGCGAGCAGCGCGACGGCGGCGCCATAGAGCCGGCGCAGCATCCCCTCGAGGATCACGAGCGCGATCACGCTGTACACGTAGGTGGCGGTGGTGACGGCGGACTGATAGGGCGCGGAGAACCCGTCGGGACGCAGCGGGGCCCCCAGCAGCCAGGCGAGCCCGACCACCGCGTGGACGACCAGCAGCGGCGGGAGCCACACGAGCGACACGCCGATGGGAACGCGGCTGGTGGTCTGCCCCAGCGGCGAGACCACGGGCCGGGCCCCCAGGCCCTGGAAGTCGTTGGCGAGATCGAAGTCGTGATCGAAGAGCGGCGAGCGCGCCAGGACGTAGTACTCGAACCCGTCGCCCCCCAGGCGTCCATAGACGGCGGGGAGCTGAGCCAGGCCGATCAGCACCAACGGCAGCCGCCAGGCGTCGAGCCAGCGTGCCCGAGGGCCGCCGGCGAGCACCGCCGTCCCGGCGGCGACGGCGGCCATCACCCCCATGACGGTCAGGATCGCGGGAGGCGCGCCGGAGTCCACGGCCACCTTGGCCGCCCAGCACAGCGCCGCGAGGACGAGGAAGACGGCTTCGGCGATCCGCCGCATCGATCAGGCCATGCCTGGCTCGACGCTCACTCGGCGCGCTCGACCACCATGGCCACCCCTTGCCCTCCGCCGATGCACAGCCCGGCCAGGCCGCGGTGCAGCCCGCGCGCCTTCAAGGCATGGAGGAGAGTGACGAGGATGCGGGCGCCGGACGCGCCGATGGGATGGCCGAGGGCAATGGCGCCTCCGTTGACGTTGACCCTCGCGGGATCGATCTTCAGCTCGCGCAGCACGGCCAGGCTCTGCGCGGCGAAGGCCTCGTTCAGCTCCCACAGCTCGATGCGGTCGGCGGCGAGGCCGGCCTTCTCGAGCGCCTTGCGCACCGCGGGCACGGGGCCGATGCCCATCACCTTCGGATCGACGGCGGCCGAGGCGTAGGAGACGATTCGCGCCTTCGCCTTCAGGCCGAGGCCCCGAGCTCGTTCCGATCCGGCCACGACCAGCGCGGCGGCGCCGTCGTTGATCCCGCTCGAGTTGCCGGCGGTCACGGTGCCGTCCTTCTTGAAGGCGGGTTTCAGCTTCGCGAGCACTTCGGCCGTCGTCCCCGGCCGCGGGTACTCGTCGGTATCGACGGCCTTCGCCTCGCCTTTCTTCTGCGGAACCGGGACGGGGACGATCTCCTCCTTGAACCGCCCCTCGCGGAGGGCCGCCTCGGCGCGGGCCTGGCTCTCGGCGGCGAAGGCGTCCTGATCCGCGCGGCTGATGCCGTACCGCTCGACGACGTTCTCCGCGGTGACGCCCATGTGGATGTCGTGGAAGGCGTCGGTCAACCCTTCGTGGATCATGTGGTCGACGACCTTGCCGTGGCCGAGGCGCTCGCCCCACCGCGCTCCGGGAAGCAGGAACGGTGCGCCGCTCATGCTCTCCGTACCGCCGGCCACCACGACTTCCGCGTCGCCGCACCGGATCGCCTGCGCGGCGAGCATCACCGCCTTCAGCCCCGAGCCGCAGACCTTGTTCACGGTGTGCGCGGGCACGGACTCGGGCAGGCCGGCCTTGATCGCGCACTGACGCGCGGGGTTCATGCCGAGACCCGCCTGGAGGATGCAACCCAGGATCACCTCGTCGACCTGCTCCGGGCGCAGGCCCGCGCGCCGCACGGCCTCTCTCACCGCCACCGTCCCCAGCTCCACGGCGGAAACGTCCTTGAACGCGCCCCCGAAGCTGCCGATGGGCGTCCGGCATCCGCCAAGGATCACCACTTCGGTCGTGCTCATCTCTCGCCTTCCGCCTCCATTCTGCGCGGGTCCGCCCGCCGGCCGCAACGACTCGTGTCGGCCTCGGCCGCCGTCACGTCCCCGGGGCTTCGGCCCGCGATGCCCCGGTCGGGGAGCCGGCCGGCTCCTCGGACGGAACGCGCAGGATGCGAATCGTGGGTCCGGGACGTTGCCCGCTGACAGGGGCGAACTCCGCCACCAGCGGGCAGATGGCGAAGAGCTTCTGATAGCTGCGGGTCTGGTTGTGCTCGCCGCCGTAGCGCTCATAGGCCATGGAGGAGACCACCAGGTACTGCACGCCTTCGTCGCGGTAGCTGCGGACGCTGCGCGTGATGAGGCGGGCCTCCTGCGTGATCTTGTAGCGCGACCGGTCCAGGACCGGCGTGTGACGCTCGAGGGCGAGGTGGGTCCCGGGCGGGAAGGTGCGATCGATCCACTCCCGCGCGTAGCTGCCCGTGTCCCGGCGGGTGTTCTCGACGTCGTAGCGCACGGCGGTGACCAGCGGTGGCACCAGCAGGAGCACGAGCAGCACGGCGGCCGTCAGCGGAACGACCGCGCGCCGCTGGCCCAGAGGGCGCCGCCCCAGCCAGCCCAGCAGCTCGGCGACGGCGTAGGCCGCGAGCACGGCCAGGAACGGATAGACGGGGATCAGGTTGGGCCGGTAATTGATGCGCTGCAGGCTGTAGTACCCGTAATAGAGCACGGGGAAGCTGAGGAAAACGGCCCGTGCCGCGTTCACCCGATAGAGGACCAGGCCCAGCCCCGCCACGCCCGCCCGCGTGGCCCAGTATCCCGCGCCATAGCGGGAGGTGTACACGGCGTGGCCCTCCCAGTTGTCGACGCCTTCGGCCCCCGGCCGGCCCTGGAAGCCGTAGGTGTAGAGGTCGTCCGCCACGTGGTTGAGGAAGAGGTTGAGCTCGGTCAGGAAGAACGGACAGCCCAGGAAGAAGCCGGCCACGGTGCCGAGCGCGCCGAGGTAGAGGTCGGGGCTCGTGAGCAGCCGCGGTCCGAGACGGAAGGCCACGGCAAGAACGAACGGCGCCACCACCACGATGCCGTTGTACTTGGCCGCTAGGGTCAGACCCATCACCACGCCGCAACCCAGCGCCAACCCCCTGCCGCCGCGCTCGAGATAGACCAGGATGACGAGGACGCTCACGGCGGTCATCAGCGCCAGCACCGGATCGGGCTTGTTGTACTGGGAGTGCTGGACGGCGCCGGGGAACACCGCCATCAGGGCCGCGGCCAGCAGGCCGACCATCGTACCGAAGAGCCGCCGTCCGAGCAGGAACGTCACGAGCACGGCGGCCGCGCCGGCCATCACCCCCACGAAGCGTCCCCAGTAGAGCATGTCCTCTTCGGTGACCTCCTGGACGCGGGCCCACCGTCCGCGAGGAACCTCGAGCAGGAAGACGGTGCTGTAGGTGGCGAGAGCGAGGTAGGGCTGGAGCGTGGGATGGTACCAGGTGCGCGGGTTGAGGTTGCCCGTCTTCATCATGCCGAGCTGGCCGTGCACGAAGTCGTACTCGTCGGCGACGTAGCTCTGCGGCAGGCCGGCCGTGATGCCCCCGACGCGCAAGCCGAACGCCAGGGCCAGGACCAGGGCCAGCAGGCCCGGAACCGCCGACCGCCGCGCGACGGAACGCCACGCGCCCGCCCCCCGGGGCAGCCCCCACTCGGCCACCGCCACCGTCGCGGCGCAGAGAGCGATCACCAGGATCGCCACGAATCGACGGGAGATCCCCGGCTCCAGGAACCGGAGGTAGTACGCGTTGGTGAGCACGGTGGCCGTGGCCGCCGCCAGGGCCACGAACCGCAGAGGGAGCCGCCAACGCTCGGGAGGGAGCCAGCGTTCCGGGATTTCAGGACTCCATCTTCTTGACGCCGGACTCCGGAAGGGTCAGCTCCGTGCCCGTGGCCTGTCGCACCGCGTCCACCGTCGTGTCGGGAGCGATCTCCCGCAGCACGAGGCCGACCCGGGTGACCTCGATGACGGCCATGTCGGTCACGATCAGGTCCACGCACCGCTGGCCGGTGAGGGGCAGCGTGCAGTGCTCGAGGATCTTGGGCGAGCCGTCCCTGGCCGTGTGCTCCATCGTGACCACGACCCGTTTCGCGCCCGAGACGAGGTCCATGGCCCCGCCCATGCCCTTCACCATCTTGCCCGGGATCATCCAGTTCGCGAGGCTGCCCTCGCGGTCGACCTGGAGGGCGCCGAGGATCGTGAGGTCCACGTGGCCGCCGCGCACCATCGCGAACGAGTCGGCGCTGGAGAAGTAGGACGTGCCCGGCAGCTCGGTCACCGTCTCCTTGCCGGCGTTGATGAGGTCGGGGTCTTCCTGGCCCGGCTCGGGGTACGGCCCCACGCCGAGCATGCCGTTCTCGGAGTGCAGCACGATGGACACGCCGGCCGGCACGTAGTTCGAGGCCAGGGTCGGCATCCCGATGCCGAGGTTCACGTAGTCGCCGTCGCGCATCTCCTTCGCCGCCCGGCGGACGATGCGCTCCCGCTTCGGGTCCGTGTCGACGCCCGCCTGGCCGCGGAGCGTGCGCTTCTCGATCCGCTTCTCGTAGCTCCGGCCCTGGAAGAGCCGCTGGACGAAGATGCCGGGCGTGGTGACGGCGTTGGGATCGATCCCCCCCGCGGGGACGAGCTCTTCCACCTCGGCGATGGTCGTGCGCGCGGCCATGGCCATCATCGGCGCGAAGTTCCGCGTCGTGCGGCGGAAGAGCAGGTTTCCCATCGGGTCGCCCTTCCAGGCCTTGACGAACGCGTAGTCCGCGGTGAGGGCGGCCTCCATCACGTGGGGGCGCCCGCCGAACCAGCGTACCTCCCTGCCCTCCGCGATGACCGTGCCGTAGCCGGTGGGGGTGAAGAAGGCGGGGACACCCGCGCCGCCGGCGCGGATCCTCTCCGCGAAGGTCCCCTGAGGGGTCAGCTCCACGTCGACCTCGCCGGCAAGGAACATCTTCTCGAAGACCTTGTTCTCGCCGACGTAGGTCGACACCATCTTCTTCACCTGCCGGTTCTGCAGCAGGAACGTGATGCCGAAGTCGTTGGTGCCGGCGTTGTTGCTCATGACGGTCAGGTCCTTCGCGCCCTGCTGGCGGAGGGCCGCGATGAGGTTCTCGGGGATCCCGCACAGGCCGAAGCCCGAGATCATGATGGACGCGCCGTCGGGGACGTCGCGCACCGCCTCCGCCGCGTCCCTGACCACCTTGTTCATGGAAAGACTCTCCGCGGCCCGCCCGAAGCGCCGACCGGGCGATGATAGCAGAAGGGAAAAGGAGGTCTCATGGCGCGCACGACCGGACCTCGCGAGCCCAAGCTGCCCGATCTCGACCCCACGCGCGACCCGCAGAAGCCCGGGCCTCCGGGCGCGCCCCGGGACTCCCGGACGCCGCCGCCCTCCGCGCTGCCCGACACGGCGCCCGCGAAGGGCTCGGTCCCCTCCTCGGACTACGACTCCACGCGCGAGCCCGGCGGGCGATCGGATCCCGACGACAAGGGTCGGCGGGACGAGGGCGGCCTGTAGCGGCGCGAGGACAGCACGGGGGCGCGCCGGGTGGCGAGTGCGCGCAGCCGCTCGCGGATCGCCGTCCGGGCGCGGGAGAGCGCGGCCTGGTCCCGGTGGAGCTGGGCGGCCCAGTTGGCGCCGAGCGACAGCGCGATCAGCTCGAAGGCGAGCTGGCCCGCGTCGACCCGGGACGGCAGGTGGCCTTCGTCCTGCGCCAGGCGCACCGCGCGCTCGAGCCCGCCCCGCCACTCGCGCATCACCTCCGCGATCCGGTCCCGCACGGGTCCCGGCCGCGAGTCGAACTCCGCGGAGGCGGCGGCGAAGAAGCACCCGCCGCGGAACACCTTGCGCTCGACGTAGGAGAGCCAGGCCTCGCTGAGCGCCC
>QHVJ01000421.1 GCA_003222275.1 Acidobacteriota bacterium
CTACCCCTTCTTCCGGGAGGTCGACCTCGTTTCGCCGACCCAGTTCACGCCCTTCCGCAGCGTGAGCGACGGGCTTCCCGCCTTGCCGCCGGTGCCGCTCCAGCCGACCCTCACGCCGCCGGCCGGGTTCGCCGTCTTCTACATCCCGAGCCACTTCCACGAGGACACGGCGAAGATGTGGAACGTCGGCGTCCAGCGCGAGCTGGGCTGGAACACCATGGTGGACCTGAGCTACGTGGGGACGCGGGGCACCAATCTGTTTCGCAGCCGCAACATCAACGTGCCGCTCCCCGGCCCCGGACCCGTCCAGCCGCGCCGGCCCTACTTCCACCTCGCACCCACGCTGGCGGCCATCAACGAGCGTGACGGGGACGGCCAGTCGTGGTACGACGCGGTGCAGGTCAA
This sequence comes from Acidobacteriota bacterium, assembly GCA_003222275.1. Classification (GTDB taxonomy): domain Bacteria; phylum Acidobacteriota; class Vicinamibacteria; order Fen-336; family Fen-336; genus AA32. The sequence goes on from QHVJ01000421.1 coordinate 406, forward strand.
GCTCGACAAGCGCTTCTCCGGCGGGTTCCAGGCGCTCGTGTCCTACACCTACTCGAAGACGGAGGACACGGACTTCATTCTCCACCCGTCCCTGGACAACGTCCGCTCGCGTGCCCGAAACAAGGCCGTCGACATCCCACACAACCTGGTCGTCAGCTTCACATACGAGCTGCCGTTCGGGCCGGGGAAGCGTTACGTCTCGAGCGGCTCCGGTTTCCTCCAGAAGCTCGTCGAGGGATGGCAAATCAACGGCATCACCATCTACCAGAGCGGCGACCCGCTCAACATCATGGTGTCCTCGTCCCGACTGAACACCGGCACGGGCAACTGGGCCAACGAAACTTGCAACCCCAACGCCAACGCCCCGCACACGGTGCAACAATGGTTCGACACCAGCTGCTTCGCGGACCCGCCCGAGTTCCAGTTCGGCAATTACAAGATCGGCGATGCCCGGGGCCCCACGATCTTCAACACAGATTTGTCCCTCTTCAAGAAGACCTCGATCGGCAAGAGCACCTTGGAGTTCCGGGTCGAGGCCTTCAACGTGTTCAACAGGGCCCAATTCGCAAATCCCGGCGTCTCCAATTCCGGCGTTACCTTCGGGACGGCGGCGTTCGGCCGGATCGCCGACACGAGACTGCCGCCGCGCGAGATCCAGTTGGGAGTGCGTTTTCTGTTCTGATTGAGCTGGGGGGTGCTAGCGGCGCACCCCCCAGACCCCCCAGACCCCCCTCGCTCCGCGGGAGTGAATCCCGCTACGCTCGCGGCTCGTGGCTCCATGCTCGCGTGCTCGCGGCGCAGCCCCCTGATTTCGTCTAAACCAACCCGGGAGAGGGACCGTCTCAGGACCGGGGCCGACGTGTCTTCCCCGCCCCAAGGAGCGGTCCGATGAGCGCAAAACCCCGACGGTGGCTGCCCATCCTGGCCGGCCTGGCCGCGGCGCTTCTGCCCATGCCCACCCAGGCCCAGTTCCGCACCGTGACGGACGATGCGTGGTGCAACCGCGATCGCGACGGCGACTGGAGCGATCGCGACAACCAGCACTACTGCGAGGTCCGGGAGGCCGTTCTGGCCGCCGCTGCGCGCATCAGCGTCGACGCCGCGCCCAACGGCGGGATCAAGGTCGAGGGTTGGGACCGCAGCGAGATCCGCGTGCGCGCCAAAGTGACGGCCGGCGCCCGGGGCGACCTGGAGGCCGCGCGCGCCATGGCCTCCGAGGTCCGCATAGAGACGGCGCCCACGATCCGCGCCGAGGGCCCGCAGACCTCGCACCGCTCCTACTGGTCCGTGAGCTACCAGATCTCGGTACCGCGGCGCTCAGGGCTCTCCCTGCGCTCGCACAACGGCGGCATCTCGATCACCGACGTGAATGGCGAGATCGACTTCGAGACCACCAATGGCGGCGTGACCCTCGCGGGCCTCTCCGGCCAGGTGAGGGGGCGTACGACCAACGGCGGCCTCACGGTGCGGCTCGCGGGCACGGAATGGTCCGGAGACGGCCTCGACGCGCAGACGACCAACGGTGGCGTGACGCTGGCCGTGCCGGAGGGCTACAACGCCCACCTGGAGGCCGCGACCGTGAACGGCGGCATGAACATCGACTTCCCGATCACGGTCCAGGGCAACCTCCGCCGCCGGCTCTCGGTGGACCTGGGCCGCGGCGGCAAGCCGATCCAGGTGGAGACCACCAACGGCGGCGTGGTCGTGCGGCGGAGCCGTTAGCGCTCCTCATGTTATGTTCGGCCCGGTCTTCCCCCTGAAGGAGGTCGGGCTTGTGCAGCATCAACCGTGCGCTGGCCGTGCTGGCGCTGCTCGTCGCCGTGCCGGCATCCGTTCCCGCGCAGGTCGAGAAGGGCTCCCGCAACCGGCCGGAGCGGCTCGAGTGGTTCCGGGACCTCGGCTTCGGCCTGTTCATCCACTGGAGTGTCGACGGAGCACTCGGCGGCGTCATCAGCCACACCCTCGCGGGCGCCGACGACGACTACACCCGGCGCTTCTTCGAGCAGCTGCCGCGCAGCTTCAACCCCCGGAAGTTCCATCCCGCGGAGTGGGCGGCCCTCGCCCGGCTCGCGGGCATGAAATACGTGGTCTTCACGACCAAGCACCACTCGGGCTTCTGCATGTGGGACACGAAGACGACGGAGTTCGACGTCATGAGCACGCCCTTCGGGCAGGACGCGACCGCCGCCATCGTGAAGGCGTTCCGCGACGAGGGCATCCCGGTGGGCTTCTACTTCTCGCCCGACGATTTCCACTACCTGCACGGAGCCGGCAAGCCGCTGGCCCGCGCGCCGCACCCGGGCGTGACGCCGCAGGAAAACCCCGGGCTCCTCGAGTACGACCGCGCTCAGCTCCGGGAGCTGATGACGGGCTACGGGAAGATCGACCTCGTGTTCCTCGACGGGCCGGCGGCGGGCCTGCGGGACGTGGTCTGGGACGCCCAGCCGGACGCGGTGGTGACCCGGGGCGCCATCGAGACCCCGGAGCAGAACCTTCCCGGCGTTCCCCTCGACCGGCCGTGGGAGGCCTGCATCACGATGGGGACGGAGTGGAACTACAAGCCGACGCACGAGACGTACAAGTCGGGCACGGAGCTGGTCGAGACCCTGATCGAGACGCGCGCGAAGGGCGGCAACCTCCTCCTGAACGTGGGGCCCAGGCCGGACGGCGAGCTGCCCATCGAGCAGGAAGAGCGGCTGCGCGAGATCGCGCTCTGGAACTTCGTCTACGGAGAATCGCTCACGGCCGTGCGGCCGTGGGTCGTCACCAACGAGGGCAACGTCTGGTTCACGCGGAAGAAGGCCGAGGACACGGTGTACGCGATCATCACGAAGACGCCGTGGGTGATGGGGGAGCGCAAGAGCTTCACGCTCCGCTCCGTGAAGGCCACGGGCGCGACGCGCGTGAGCGTGCTCGGCCACGGCGGCCGGCTCCTCGAGTACCGGCCCGACGTCGACCCGCAGCCCCGATGGACGCAGACCGGCGATGGGCTCCAGCTGTCGATCATGATGGCCCAGCGGCTCTATACGAACCGACAGTGGCCCGACCCGATTGCGGTCAAGATCACCCACGTCGTTCCCGCGCTCACGCCCCCCGTCATCGTCACCGGGGAGGGCACACGCGGCCCGGGCGGGACGACCGCCACGCTGCGCGCGGAGCTGAAGGACCTGGGGCAGGCCGCGAGCGTGGAAGCGGGATTCCAGTATCGCCGGCGCAAGGGTGTCGAGGAGCTCTACACCGCGGCCGAGAGCTGGACGGACACGGCGCTCGTGCGGCGCTCGGCCCCGGGGAGCTACTCGATCGACGTGACCGGCCTCGCGCCGGAGCTCGCCTACGAGTTCCGGGCGATGGTGAAGCATCCCTTGCTCACGATCTTCGGCGAAGAGGGAATCCTCGGGTTACAGTAGGCCTGGGAAATGCGTCTGTCGCAGCGGATGGCGCGGCTGGGGACCGAGACCGCCTTCGAGGTCCTCGGGCGCGCGCGCGCGCTCGAGGCCAGGGGCAAGCACGTCATCCACCTCGAGATCGGCGAGCCCGACTTCGACACTCCCGCCCACATCACCGCGGCCGCCGTCCGTGCGCTCGAGGGCGGGGCGACTCACTACGGCCCCGCGGCCGGGATCCCCGAGCTGCGCGCGGCCGTGGCCGAGGACACCGCCCGCCGCCGCGGCGTACGCGCGACCCCCGAGATGGTCGTGATCACGCCCGGGGCCAAGCCGATCATGT
>QHVJ01000422.1 GCA_003222275.1 Acidobacteriota bacterium
GAAATCGCCGAACTCGCGCTCGGTCCAGAGGCTCTTGTCCTCGGCCTTCGACTCGCTCTCGGCGTCGATGTCGATCGTGCCGCCGACGACCTTCCAGTGCCCGTTGTCGCCCGGCGGCACTTTCCATCCGGCCAGGTCCTTTCCGTTGAAGAGCGGAACGAACCCGGCACCTTGGGCCGCCAGCGTCGTCGCGCACGCCGTCACGGCCAACAGCACGATGGGCAGGAGCTTGCTCGTCGTCATGGCATGGACCTCCGTGTCTTTGATCGCTCGCCTCAGGACCACGTCCCGCCGGATGCTGCATAGTACCCTGCGGTGATGCTCCGGGCGCGCGGACTCTCGTGCTTGGTCGTGGCCGGCTCGCTGGGGATTGCTCTCGGGGCCGCGCTCGCGGACCCTGCCGGAGCGCTCGTCCGCCACGAGGCGAGCCGCATGTCGATGGGCTGCGCCTACGCGATCATCGCCTACGGTCGCGACGGCGCTGCGTTGCCCGGCATCGTGGATACCGCCTTCGACGAGGTGGACCGCATCGATAGGCTCATGAGCCACTACAAGCCCGAGAGCGCGCTCTCCCGCCTGAACCGCGATGCCGCCGGCGCCCCCGTGACGGTCGACCCGGAGCTCTTCGGCCTGATCGCCGAGTCGCTCCGGTACAGCCGCGAGTCCGACGGCGCGTTCGACATCACGGTCGGCCCGCTCATGAAGGCGTGGGGATTCTTCCGCGGCGGGGGACGCATCCCGGGGAGCGACGAGCTGGCGGATCTGCGCCGCCGGGTCGGTTACACGCACGTCGTCCTCGACGCGTCGCAGAAGACGATCCGATTCGACCGGCCGGGGGTCGAACTGGACCTGGGCGGAATCGCCAAGGGCTACGCCGTCGATCGCGTCGTCGGCCTGCTGCGTGAGCATCACGTCGTGGCCGCCCTCGTCAGCGCGGGCGGGAGCACCGTCTTCGGGCTGGGCGCGCCGCCCGGGCAGACCGGGTGGGAGGTCGGCGTCCAGGATCCCGTCGATCCCGCCGCCGTCGCGTTCAACGTGCGTTTGAAGGACCGGGCGCTGTCGATCTCCGGCAGCTACGAGAAGTCGTTCGAGAAGGACGGCGTGACGTATTCCCACATCATGGACCCTCGCGCGGCCCGGCCCGTCCAGGGCGTGTCGAGCGTCGCGGTCCTGGCGCCGAGCGGCACCGCGGGGGACGCGCTCGACGACGCGTTCTTCGTCCAGGGCGTCGAGCGCAGCCGGAGCTACCTGAAGCGCCTTCCCGGGACGGAAGCGTTCTTCTTCCTGCCTTCGCCGCGACGCCGATGGACGCTCGTCCACCTGCACGGCCCGACTCACTTCACCGCGGGCAGGTCGACCACACCGTAGGCGCCCAGCCGGGGGACCGTGAACTCCGTCGCTTCGTCCACGACGGCGCGCTCCTCCAGAGCTACGCGGCCCTGTCCGGCCACGAGCGCCTCGCCCGGCGGAAACGACCCGCGCAGATGGATGCGCAGTCCCTCGATCTCGCGCCCGCCGTAGTTCAGCAGGTGCAGGCGCGCGCGGGAGCCGTCGCTCGCGAGCCGGCCGATGACCACCTCGCTGCCGAAGACGCGCAGGGCCCGCTGCTCGTCCGTGAGCTGCCGCCGGATCTTGAGCGCGAGCGCGCTCGGCTCGCCGGCTTCCTTCAGCGGGTACTCCTTCGTGCCGAGCTTCACGTTGATGCCGAAGTCCGAGGACGGCACCTTGACGATCCGGATGAGCAGGTTGCGGCGGACGAGCAGGTTCAGCACCTCGCCCAGCGGGGCCGAGCCGTCGTCGACCACGGCCAGGTCGGCGGCGGCGGGAAGATCGTTCGCGGGGAGCTGCGCCACGAAGGCCAACATGTCTCCGAGGCTCTCGAGGTCCGCGGGATCGATCTTGAGCACGGCGTCCGCCCCGTAGACGACGGCCTCCGCCGCCGCCAGCGCCGCCCGCCCCGCGGGCAGGTCGTAGGCGTATTGGCCCGCGGGATCGCGCAGGAAGCGCCATCCGTTCGCGTCGACCCACGGGCTGCGGGTCGCCGAAGCCCGATCCGCGCGGGCCCGGATGCCGGGCGGGAGCAGCGTGTCTCGCACCGCCAGGTCGCCCTCGCTGAGCGCTACCGCCGAGAAGCCGGCCTTGCGCCAATCGTCCGCGCGCTCGGGCGGCACGCAAAGCCGCTCGATCCCCGCCGCCTTCACGCGGGGAGCGCTGTCGACGGCCGCCGTCCAGTAGAGGCACGGCAGCGCGGCCAGCCAGAGGAGCAGGGTCATACCGCGACGTCCTGGACCTGGATCCGCGCCAGATCGGCCACGCCCAGGCCCAGCTTGGCCGCATACTCCACGTGCCCGGGCTCGCGGATGATGATGTTGACGTTGGGGTCCGCGTCGCGCGCGGCACCGTCGTCCACCTTCAAGTACTGCGGCGAGCGGTCGTAGATCGAGATCGCGCCGTGGGCCTTCCGCTCGTCGTCGATGATGTCGAGGAGGAGGCGATCGATCGCCACCGGATCGGTGCCGAAAAGGATCCGCTTCGGGTAGAAGACGTAGCGGCGCGTGCGCGCGAACGGGCCGGCGTGCCACACGCCGCGCAGGCCGTCCATGATCTGCAGCACCGTGCGCGAGCGCAGAGGCTCGACGGAGGCGAGCGTGCCCACGAAGGAATAGGTGTGGGACTTGCCGCGGTGGTGCGTCCGGGCGACGTTGGAGAAGCTGCCGTACGCGATGTTCTTCAGGCAGCCGGTGGCGCCGGTGGCGCCGTGGTCCTTGACGTTGGGGATGTTGATGATCTTCGTGAGGCGCTGCGACACGAGGCGCATCATGTTCGACCGGGTGTCCTCCTCTCCGAAGAGGTCCGCCTCCACGTAGACCGCCGGGTCGTAACCCCGGTTGTCGGCGCGCCGGTTCGCGGTCTCGGCGGCCACGATCGTCACCCCCTCCGGGAGATGCGGCGCGTAGTCGACCTCGTCGAGCTGGTTCTGGAAGCGCTCGTAGACGTAGATCTGTTTCGTCGGGATCCCCAGGGCCATGAGCTGGCGGACGGCCTCGGCGACGATCTCGTACGACGAGACGACGTTGGGATGGCCACCGCAGTTGACCTTGATGCCGACGATGTCGCTCGGGGCGAAGAAGCGGCGCCATGCTTCCGGCGCGGTCGCCGTGCCGGTGAGCGCGCACAGGCCGCGGGCCATCATCTCGCGGACGACGCTGTCGTTCGCGGCGTTGCTCGTGGTGTCGACCGACTTCTCGGACTTCACCGAAACCACGTGGCCGGGATACGGTCCCGGCATGCCGGGGACGGCGGCGGGTGCATAGGCGCTGACGACCTTCAGCCTCGGCAGCGCCTCCGGCAACGCGGGAGCCAGCGGGGCCGCCGCGAGCAATCGAACGAAGGACCGGCGATCCATGGCAGCCTCCCTGATCCCACTCAGACACTACTTCCTGCCGCGGCGTCAGGTCAAAATGGGGTACGCAAGGACTGGAGGGGAGAAATGAGGAAGACCGCGCTCGCCATAGTTTTGACGGCGGTGATGCCGCTCATGGCCGCCGAGCCGACGGGGTTCGTCGTGTGGTCCGGATCGGAGCTGAAGGGCTACGGCAAGAAGCTGGCCCCGAAGATCAACGAGGGGAAGGTGGCCTCGGAGCGCCTGGCGACGTTCCCCAACCACTTCGCGATGATCGCGCACCGCGAAGGCGACGGCGAGGCCGAGCTGCACGAGAAGCAGGCGGACCTCTTCGTGGTGGAGAGCGGCGAGGCGACGCTCGTCTTCGGCGGCGAGGTCGTGAGCCCCAAGACCACCGCGCCCAACGAGGTGCGGGGGCCGTCGATCAAGGGCGGGGAGCGGAAGGCTCTCGCCGCCGGCGACGTCGTCCACATCCCCGCGAAGATCCCGCACCAGCTCCTCCTGCCCGCGGGCAAGGAGTTCACCTACTTCGTGATGAAGGTCGACACGCCCTGAGGGCGCGCCGCTCGCCCCCCCAGCTCAATCAAGGCCGGAAAGCAGGCGGGCGGGGTTGTCCACGAGCAGCGTGCGCACGTCGGCCTCTCCGAAGCCCGCCCGTCGCAGCGCGGGGAGGAAGCCATCGAACAGGAACGTGTAGGGCCGGAAGCGCCCGCCGGCCGGCTCGCCCACGTGGTACCAGCCGGCATCCTGCGAGATCAACACGCGCTCGAGGTAACCGGCGTGCGCGAGATCCATCACCGCCGTGACGTGGGTGTCCCGCGAGTCTTCGGCGATGCCGTCCAGCTCGACCCAGGCGCCCGCGCGGGCGGCGCGCAGGTG
>QHVJ01000123.1 GCA_003222275.1 Acidobacteriota bacterium
AAGCTGGCGGAAACGGTGTGGAAGGTGCTGCAGCCGCTGCTGACAGGGTGAGCAGGCGTGAGGATTTCAGAGGGAGCGATCGGCGACGGACGGGAACGTTCACGTTCACGGGCACGTTCACAGGGTGCTTCGAAGACTAACGTGCTCGTGAGCGTGCTCGTGCACGTACCCGAGCACCCGCCGCGCCAGTGCGCGGTAAGCTTCTGAAAACGCATGGGCACGACCATCGTGCTGGCCGATCCGATCTCGCCCGAGGACGCCGCGGAGATCGCGGGATGGGGGAAGGATCCCGCCGGCGTCGGTTTTCTGAACCTCGGGTGGCGGTCCAAGGAACAACACGTCCTCGTGCGAGCCGGCGGTCGACCCGGTCATTCTCGATCAGCCGACGGGAGCGGTCGTCGCCCCGCTCCTGACGATGGTGCACACCTGCAGGGGCCTGAGCTGGCCGTCCCGCGGGGTGAAGCTGGCTAGCCTGCCCTGGTGAGGAGCCAACATGAACGAAGCATCGCAGTGGATCGCCGTCTGGGCCGCCGGCCTCTTCAGCGGGGCCGCTCTCTACGTCTCCCTCGTCGAGCATCCCGCGCGAATGCAGTGCGGAACGCTGCTGGCCGCGACCGAGTTCGGGCCCAGCTACCAGCGGGGAGCCGCGATGCAGGCCACGCTGGCCGTGGTGGGAACGCTCGCCGGCGTCATCACCGGCCTCGCCCATCGGAGCACGGCCTGGCTCACGGGAAGCCTGCTGTTGTTCCTCGTGGTCCCGTTCACCCTCATCGTGATCTTTCCGACCAACCACAAGCTGCTCGATGCCACGCTCGACAAGTCGTCACCGGAGGCACATCGGCTGCTGGTCCGGTGGGGCCGCCTCCACGAGGTGCGGACCGTGTTGGGCCTGGGCGCGTTCATCGTGTTCGTTCTCGCGTCTCGGCGGGCCTGAACCCTTCCAGGAACTCCATCACGCGCTCGGCCGCCCAGAACCGGCCCGGGGCCGAGGTCGCGGCGACGAAGCCGACGTGGCCCCCGGTGGGAAGGATCTCGCGCCGCACGACACCGGAGGGAGGGAGGGGCCAGCGCGCCACCGACTCACCCGGGATCATGGGATCGTCAGCCGCACTCAGGATCAGCGTCGGCCGGTCGATCCGGACGAGCTGGGGCCCCGCGCTGGAACGCTCGTAGTAGTCGGCGGCGTCGCGAAAGCCCCCATAGTGCGCGGTGATCGCTTCGTCGTACTCGCGGATGCTACGGAGACCGCGCTCGCGGTGCGCCGCGTAGAGATGCGGCAGCAGAGCCTGCCGCCGCCGGTAGGCACTCTGGAGGTCGCGGACGTAGTGGCGCTCGTAGACGCGGCCGCCCGCGCGGCCCAGCGCGTCGGCGCAGGCGGCGAGGTCGAGGGGAGGCGAGACCGCCGCGGCGGCGAAGACGCCGCCAGGAACGCGGTCCGCCTGGCGGCCGAGGGTGAGCAGCACGAGGTTCGCGCCGAGCGAGAAGCCGAGCGGCGCGAGGCGCGGTGTCCGCGCGGCCACCGCTTCCAGCGCGGCGAGAAGGTCCGTGTCCACTCCCGCGTGATAGAGGCGCGGGCAGAGCGCTTCGGACTCGCCGGCCCCCCGCATGTTCATGCGCACGACGTTCCAGCCCCGTCGCCAGGCCAGGCTCCCGGTCGCAATCGAGTACGTCGAGCGGTCGTCGCCGCCGAGGCCGTGCACGAGCACGAGCGTGGGCCGCGCCTCGCGGTCCGCTTGCCAGCTCGCTCTCAGGAGCAGCCGCACGCCGTCCGCGTGGTCCACCACGATGTCTTCGGTGTCGAGCGTCCACCGGAGCTTGCGCCGGGACCAGTAGCCGAGCAGGGTCTGGAGATGGCCACCCCGCAGGAAGCGGAGCGGGCGGAAGTCCTTCACACCCGCAGGACGATCTTCCCGAAATGCTCCGAGGCCTCCATCATCTCGTGGGCGCGCCGCGCCTCCGCGAGGGGAAGCACGGCATGGACGACGCTGCGGAGCCGGCCGGCGAAGAAGAGAGCGGCCGCATCGAGAAGGTCCGCCTTGCTCCCCATGTAGGACCCGAAGATCGAGAGCTGCTTCGCGAACAGGTGGCGCAGCTCGGTCCTTCCCTGCGCGCCGGTGGTGGCGCCGCACGTGACGAGACGTCCGCGGGGAGCGAGGGAGAGGATCGATCGCTCCCATGTCGCTTCGCCCACGTGCTCCACCACGACGTCGGCGCCCTTGCGCCCGGTCAGGCGGCGGACCTCGGCCACGACGTCGCCGGTGCGGTGGTTGATCACATCGTCGGCGCCGAGCGCCCGCGCCTTGGCGAGCTTCTCGTCCGTGCCCGCGGTCGCAATGACGCGCGCGCCGAAGAGCTTGGCGATCTGGATCGCGGCCACACCCACGCCGCTCCCCGCCGCCCAGACCACTGCGTCTTCGCCGGGACGGACCTCGGCCTTGCGCACGAGCATGCGCCACGCGGTCAGGAAGACGAGGGGAAAGGCGGCCGCATCCTCGAACGAGATGCCGTCGGGCAGCGGAATGACGTTTGCGGCGGGGCAGCGGACGAGCTCCGCATAGCCGCCGGGCAGTTGATAGCCGAGGATCCGGTATTCCCGGCACGAGCTGTCCTCGCCGGCCAGGCACATGCGGCAACGGCCGCACGAGACGCCCGGAGACAGCATCACGCGCTGGCCGGGGCTGAGGCCCGGCACGGGAGCGCCGAGCGCGGCGATCTCGCCGGCGACGTCGTTGCCGAGGATGTGCGGCAAAGGGACGGGACGCCCGGCCTGCCCCAGGCGCGCCCACACGTCGAGGTGGTTGAGCGCGCAGGCCCGGACCCGGACGAGGACCTCGCCCGGCTGCGGTACGGGATCGGGGGCGTCCTCGTAGCGGAGCACCTCCGGCCCGCCGTGCGCGTGCATCACGATCGCCTTCATGCGTCGACCATATAATCGGCAGCGGATAAGAGCAACGCGGCGGAGCGGGATCCACTCCCGCGGAGCCGCGGGGGGGATTCGGGGGGTGCGCCGCTAGCACCCCCCGGCTCGGTGATGATTCAAGCGTTCCATGTCTACAAGCAATATGACCGCGAGTCGAGCGCGCTCTCGGACGTCACGCTTCAAGTGGCGAAGGGAGAGTTCTGCTTCCTCACCGGCGCCTCGGGGGCGGGCAAGACCACGTTCCTGAAGCTGGTCTTCCGCGAGGAGCTGCCGACGCAAGGCCAGATCCTCGTGGGCGGACGCAACGTGACCGCCATTCCCGACGGCCAGATCCCCGAGCTACGCCGGAGCATCGGCGTCGTCTTCCAGGACTTCAAGCTGCTCAAGCGCAAGACCATCCTGGAGAACGTCGCCTTCGTGCTTCGCATTCTCGCGGTGCCGGCCCGCGAGCAGAAGCGGCGGGCGTTCAACGCCCTCAAGGCCGTGGGGCTGCACCACAAGATGCACGCCTACCCGATGCAGCTCTCCGGCGGCGAGCAGCAGCGCGTGGCCATCGCGCGGGCGCTCATCAACGAGCCGATGCTCCTCCTCGCCGACGAGCCCACCGGCAACCTGGACCCGGCCATGGCCCAGGAGATCATGGCCCTCTTCCAGGACGTCAACGCCCGCGGCACCACCGTGCTCGTGGCCACGCACGACCGCGAGATGATCCAGCGCATGGGCAAGCGCGTGATCACGCTCGATCACGGGCGGGTGGTGGCGGGGTAGGGGGAGGAGAGGGGAAGCTCAACGCGCCAGCATCGCGGCCACGCGGGCGGCCACGAGGTCGAGCGCGACCTGATTCTCGGCGCCCTCCGGCACGATCAGGTCCGCGTAGCGCTTCGAGGGCTCGACGAACTCCAGGTGCATGGGGCGCACCGATCCCAGGTACTGCTTCTCCACCGACTCGAACGACCGCCCACGCTCCTTGAGGTCGCGACGCAGGCGCCGCAGGATCCGCACGTCGGCATCGGTGTCGATGAAGAGCTTGATGTCCATCAGCCGCCGGAGCGGCTCCTCGGCCAGGATCAGGATACCCTCCAGTAGGATCAGCGGCTTCGGGGTCAAGGGATCGGGCAGGACCCGGCGGGAGTAGCTGGCGTGGTCGTAGGTGAGCTGGGGCACCGGCCGGCCAGCCTTGAGGTCGCGCAGATCCTGGATGAGCAGCGACGTGTCGAAGGCATCCGGATGGTCGTAGTTGATGGCGGCCCGCTCCTCCGGGCTGAGCGTGCTGCCGTCCTTGTAGTAGGCGTCCTGGGCGATCGCCACGCAGCCCGCGGGGCCGAGGTGAGTGAGGAGCTTCTCCGCGAACGACGTCTTGCCGGAGCCGGTCCCCCCCGCCACTCCCACCAGGATGGACATGCGCGGCGGATTATAATCCCGCCGCAAATGCGGGGTCGATGAATGATTGCGCTCCGCGCCCTGGTCTATTTCTTCGCAGAGGCGCTGACGAGTCTCTGGCGCAGCCGCCTCATCAACGCCCTGTCCGTCGGGACGATGGCGGTCAGCCTGTTCGTGCTGGGGGCGTTCCTGACCGTGGCCAGCAACCTCAACGAGGTGGTCGCGCGCTGGACGCGCAAGGTGCAGGTCACCTTCTACCTCGACGACAAGGTCGAGGACCGCATCCGCGGCATGCTGGTCGACCGGCTCAAGGACCACGCCGCGGTGGACTCGGTGGAGCTGGTGAGCCGCGAGCAGGCGCTGGAGCGCTTCCGCGCCCTCTTTCACGACCTCCGATCCTTGCCCGAGGACCTCGGCGGCAACCCGTTCCCGGCCGCGATCGAGGTCACGCTGAAGGGCGGCCACCAGTCGCCGGCGGAAGTGCAGCAGCTGGTGCGCGACTTCGAGCACGCACCGGGTGTGGAGGAGGCGCAGTACGACCTTCTGTGGATCGAGCGCCTCTCGACCGCCGTGCGGCTCGTGCGCGGGCTGGGGGCCTTCCTGGGCGGGATCCTCGTCCTTGCGGGCGTCTTCACGATATCGAACGTCATCCGCCTGACCGTGTACGCGCGGCAGGACGAGCTGGACATCATGCGCCTCGTGGGCGCGACGCGCGCCTACGTCACCGGCCCCTTCGTGGTGGAAGGGATGATCCAGGGCGCTCTCGGGGGAGTGATCTCGGTGGCGATGCTGTGGGTCGCGTTCCGGGTGCTCGCCCGCGACGCCGTCGCGGCGTCCGACCTGCTCGGGCGAGCGGTGGTGTTCCTGCCCCCCGCGGTGTGCGTCGTCATCGTGCTGGGCGGGATGGCCGTCGGGGTCGTCGGCAGCTTGATCAGCCTCGGCCGCACACAAGTTTGAAGCGGGCGAGCTTCAGAACTTGTAGGTCTTCCCCTGCACGAGCATGTGCAGTTTCTTGCGCTTCAACGCCCGGAGCTGCCGCCTGATCGTCTTCAGGTGCTTGGGCTTTCCCCCGTAGAGGTAGATCGGTACGTCCTTCTTGAGCTTGCGCAGCTCCGCATCGAGAGTCGCCGGCGTGAGGTGGCCGGAGACGTGCGCCAGGTCCTGCAGCTCGTTGGGGAAGGACGTCTCGGTAATCACCGCCTTCAGGTTCTTGACCCCGTTGACGAGCTCCCAGAAGCGGTGCGTGGGCCCGGTGTCGCTCGAGAACGCGATCGCAGTGTCCTTGTCCTCCACGATGTAGCCCGCAGTGGGGACGATGTGGGAGACCTTGACCGCCCGGATCGTGAGGCCGTTGATCGTGAATGGATGCTCGGGGGCGATCTCGATCAGCTTCAGGACCGGCGTGAGGTCGTTCGGCAGGCACGTGAAGTCGGGCCAGGTGTGGTTGTTGAAGAGATGCGCCCGCATCGAGGCCACGACCTCCGGGATCGCGTAGATCTTCAGCGAGAAGCCGGGGGCGGAGAAGTTGTTGTCGATGAGGAACGGCAGCGTGCAGGTGTGGTCGAGGTGGGAGTGCGAGATCAGGATGTTCTTGACCTTCTCCTGCTCCTTCAGGGAGAGCGCCTCGGAGACCCAGCCGGCGTCCAGGGCCAGCGTGTCGTTGATGAGGAGCGAGGTCATCCCGTGGCCCGGGATATTCCCTCCATAACAGCCGAGGACCTTCAGCTTCATGTTGCTGCACTCGCCCCAAGTAACTCAAGTGCCTGTACTTGCTGGGAAGGGGCGGGTCGTCGGGACGGTAGCATGCGCTCCGCGGATGTGTCAAGTGCGGCGAGTCTTACCTCGCGCCCGCGGCCCAACGCTTGGTGGTTTTCCGCGGACGCGACGCCACTTATGGTACTTTCCCTCTTGACACTCGCCATCGCGCCTCCTTAAACTCGGTTTACGCAAGAAAGGAGGTGGTCCAGTGGACAGTTGCCATAAACCCTGCGAGGTGGCTGACGCCTAGGTTGCGACCTCAGCGTATTCAACATCGAGGCGCCGTTCCAACTGGATAGCCTCCTGAACCGGTCCCGGAGGGTTTCCCGGGACTTTGGGGGGCCGCTGGGCGGGCGTACCTGTCGACGTCAAGACCTGGCGAATCCCAACAGCTTACCGGCCCCGGAGGGCGAGGGCGCCCTCCGGGGTTCTTCACACCCCGTTAGCCCTTCCTGACGTTCTCCAACGGCTTCCGCGCGAAGTAATAAAGCGAGAATGCGAGCGCGGCGAACGTCAGGATTCCCAGCGCCGAGCTGCCGGCGACACCCAGCCTCTCGCCGACCTTCCCCCACTGCGTCGGCACCCATCCCAGCCCGGGGACCTTCTCCTGGACGCTCGCCAGCAGCTTCACGCAGATCGCGAGCAGGCCCATGATGCCGCCCGCGGCGATGAGGCCGCTCGCGTAGAGCGCGCCGGGGCTCGCCTCGTCGTCGGCCCTGGTCTTCGTTCCGCGTTCCACCAGCCAGCGCACGATGCCGCCGCAAAAGATGGCGGCCGTGGTGCCGATCGACAGGTAGGACCCGACCGCGAAGCTCAGCGAGCGGATGCCGAGAAGCTCCACCGCCACCACGAGGAAGACGCCGAGCAACACGAGACCCCAGGGCAGACGGCGGTTGAGGATCCCGTTGATGACCACCGACATCAGGCGCGCCTGCGGCGCGGGAGCGTCCTGGCTGCCGATTCCCTGGATCCACTGCAGCTCGACCCGACCGGTGGCCGGGTTCAGCAGGTACTTGCCCTCGGCGACCGTGGTGGAGCCGATCACGTTCAGCAGCGTGTAGGTCTGCCCGTTGTACTCCTTGGTGCCCTCCACGTTGACGCCCTCGGCCGGGTGCGCGACGTCCACGGCGAGATCCGCGGGCACGAACTTCTCGAGCGCCTTGTTCATGGCGATGAGGGTGATCCCGATGGCGAAGCACGAGGCGAGCACGCCGAGGAAGAGTCCCTTCTGCTGCGCGGAAGGGGTGGCGCCGACGAGGAAGCCGGTCTTCAGGTCCTGCGACGTGTTGCCGGCGTTGGCGGCGGCAATGCAGACGGTGCCGCCGATGGTGAGCGCGAGCGCCCCGTAGGCGGCCGCGGTCCATCCCGCCACCAGGAACAGGGCGCACGTCGCCATGAGCGTCGCGATGGCCATGCCGGAGATCGGGTTCGACGAGGTGCCGATGAGGCCGGCGATGCGCGAGGAGACGGTCACGAAGAGGAAGCCGAAGACGACCACGAGGAGGGACGCGATGAGGTTGGCGAAGAAGCCGGTCGGAGCGCCGGGCACCGGCTTGAAGGTCAGGAAGGCCCACATGAGCACGACGATCACCGCCGAGCCGGCGAGGACCAGCGTCATCGGGAGGTCCTGCGAGGTGCGGCCCCCGCTCACCGGCGCACGGGCATCCGTCCGGCGCAGGTCGGAGGCACCCGCGCGCAGCGCGCCCACGATGGTGGGCGTCGTCTTGATCAGCGTGATGAGCCCGGCCGCGGCCACCGCCCCCGCGCCGATGTAGCGGATGTAGTACTGCCAGAGCTGGTCGGAGGTCATCTGCGCGATGGGAATCGTGCTCGGGTAGATGGGAGTCGGGACGAGGCTGCCGAAGAACTTGATCGCGGGCATCATGACGAGCCACGAGAACACGCCGCCCGCGAAGATCACGCCCGCGATCTTCGGGCCGATGATGTAGCCGACCCCGAGGTACTCGGAGGTGATGGCCGCCCGCAGCGACGCTCCCGGCATGAACCCCGGGTTGTAGGTCGGGGTCTCCCGGATGATCGCGAAGGCGTTCGAGTTCTGGAGCAGCGTGTACAGGCTGCCGATGCCGAGGCCGTAGAAGACGCGGCTCGCGAACGAGCCGCCCTTGTCCCCCGCGATGAGCACGTCCGCGCACGCCGTCCCCTCGGGATAGAGGAGGTTGCCGTGCTCCTTCACGATGAGCTGGCGGCGCAGGGGGATCATGAAGAGCACGCCCAGGATGCCGCCGATGATGGCCAGGAGCAGGATGCGCGTGTACTCGAGCTGGAAGCCGAGGAAGATCAGCGCGGGAAGGGTGAAGATCACGCCGCCGGCCACGGACTCGCCCGCCGATCCGGTCGTCTGCACGATGTTGTTCTCGAGGATGGTCGCCTTGCCCAGGGCGCGGAGCAGCGAGATGGACAGGACGGCGATGGGGATCGAGGCGGCCACCGTGAGGCCGGCCCGAAGGCCCACGTAAACGGTCACGGCGCCGAAGATGATCCCGAAGATCATCCCGAGGATCACCGCCCGCGGCGTGAACTCGGCAATCGAGGCGCGGTCAGGAACGTAGGGCTTGAATTCGGGAGTGGTGACCGGCGGCGGGCTGGTCTCCAAGGCCATCAAAACCTCCGTTGGCAGTCCGGCCGTCGACAGGGTGGGATTGGCGGCATGGTAACATTGATTCATGCGGCGGGGGACCATCGGTGCCGGCCTGGCGCTGGCCCTGCTCGTCGCCCATTCCGCCCTCTCCCAGCAGGAAGATCCCGTCAACCGCTACGAGATGCTCTACGGCACGCCCGTGGACGTCTCGCTGTCGGACCTGGTGCAGAACCCGATGGCCTACTCGAACCGCGCGGTCCGCACGACCGGACGGCTGGAGATGTCGCCGAGCGTCCAGAGCCGCCGCACGTACATGCTCGTCGACTCCGCCGTCGACATCGCGTTGCTCCAGCCCGTGCCCGAGATCGGCGCCGAGTTCGAGTCCGACGCGATGCAGTTCCTGGGACGGCAGACGCAGATCACCGGCCTCGTGCAGGAGCTGAGCGGCGGCCTGGGCAACCCCAACCAGCCCCGGATCGCCATCACGTTCTGGCAGTTCATGGGGCCGCCGGAGGAGGTCAAGGGACCGCTCAAGTTCGTCGACGTCAGCCTCGAGTCGCTGGTATCGCGGCCGGGCCGGGAGGACGGCAAGACGGTGCGCGTCGTGGGCAAGTTCCGCGGGCGCAACCTCTACGGCGACCTCCCCGCGCGCAGCGAGCGGGCGTCCGGGGATTGGGTGATCAAGGACGACCTCTACGCGGTGTGGGTCAGCGGGCGCAAGCCCAAGGGGTCCGGCTGGGAGCTGGATGCAAACCTGAAGCGCGACACCGGCAAATGGATCGAGGTCATCGGGAAGCCGGAGACGCGGAACGGCGTCACCTACGTGCGGGCCGCCCAGGTCCGCATCACGGACCCGCCGCGGCCGACGGCCGATGCCGCGCCGCCCCCGCCCCCGCCCGAGCGGCCGAAGGTCCCGCCCGTGGTGGTCTTCGCGCTTCCTCTGGACGGTGAAGGCGAAGTCCCCTCGGACAGCCGGTTCGTCGTCCAGTTCAACAAGGACATGGACGAGGCCACGTTCAAGGGCCACGTGATGCTGCGCTACGCGGGGCCGACGCTGCCCGGTGACCGCCAGTTCGACGGCATCAAGCTGACCTACGATCAGGGCCGCCGCGCCCTCACGATCGACCCCGGCGACGTGTTGCGTCCAGGGCGCCAGATCGAGCTGATGCTGCTGCCCGGGATCGCGGACATCGACGGGCTGACCCTCGTGCCTCGTCCCGGCCAGCAGGTCGACGAGGCCGTGGACGTGCTGCGCTTCCGCACCGGGACCTGAGGGTCGTCGCGTTGCGCCCGCTTGGCGTCGCCCGCGCCCTCGTCCCCGCCCTCGCTCTTCTCGCGGCCGCCGGTCACGCCCAGCCGCCGCCCACCCAGGCCCCGCCGTCGCCCTTCAAGTATCCGACACCGCGCGAACAGTACGGGCCCGCGCAGCCCGAGGAGCTGATGGCGCTCGCGATGAACCCGGAGAACTACCATCGGCGAAACGTCGTCACCCGCGGCTACCTCGACATGCTGCCGGACGACCGGTGGGAGCTGAGCGACGGCGGCGCTCACCTCCTGCTCATTCCCGTCGTCGAGCTGAGCTCGGCCGGCCTGCGGGAGCAGCTCGGCCATCGGATCGAGGTGACCGGCATCGTCCGGGTTCTCCCCGATCATCAGGGAACCTGCTGCCCGCGCTGTCAGCCGCCGATTCCGATGAGCGTTTGCGAGGATCCCGCCCTGCCCGCCCTGCCCGACCGCAGCCCGGAGTGGCCGCACGGCTCCATAACCGCCACCGGCGTCGTGGACATCGAGAACTACCGCGCCGGCGAGTCGCGGCGGCGGGCGACGTCGACCGTCGCCGACGCGCTCGCTCGTCCCCCCGAGAGCGCGGGCAAGAGCGTCCGCATCGTCGGGCGATTCCGCGGGGCCAACCTCTACGGTGATCTACCTGCCGAGACGCGACGTGACCCCGGGGACTGGATCCTGCAGGACGGCGAGCATTCCGTCTGGGTGACGGGACGGCCGCCGAAGGGCAGAGGCTTCGACCTCGATCCGTCGAACAAGGCCGACACCAGCCGTTGGCTGGAAGTGGAAGGAAAGCTCGAGACCATGGGCGACGTCGCCTACCTCAAGGCGTCACGCGTGCAGCTCGTGGCTCGTCCCCCAGCGCCTGCCGAAGAGAAGCCGTGAGCGAAGAAGGATTGCCTTTCAACGCAGAGGCCGCAGAGGTCCGCAGAGGCCGCAGAGGAAAACGGAGAGTAGCGAGGAAGAAAGCAAAGAGCTAAAGGCAACAGCTGCGAGCGAAGCGGGATTCACTCCCGCGGAGCGAGCGGGGGTTCAGGGGCGCGCCGCTAGCGCCCCTTTTTCAACAGGATCACTATTTCGGGATCCACGAACTCCACCGGTGGGCGGAGCCAGCCCTGCTGGCGGAAGCGAGCCACGACCTCGAAGCCGTCTCGACCCGAAAGCAGATCGTCGAAGAACGCCGCGCGCTCCGGGCGCTGGTCGGGATGCTCGAGGAAGCGCTCGTAATACGAGGCCGTGAGGACGAGCCACGGCGACGCCTCCGCCGGATAGCGCGCGGCCGCCTCGGCGAAGCGATCCGCCGGCGCCATCTCGCGCGACAGCGTCGGAACGACGCGCAGGGTCCGTCCGGGAGGCAGCGCCGGCGCGTATCCCGGATTGTTCGCGATGAGATCGATGGTGGCGCCGGCGGGCACGTGCTCCGCGATCCATCGCTGCGCGGCGAAGCGCGAATCGACGAAGAAGAGCCGGACCACGAGCACCGAGCCGAGCGCGGCGCGGGCGAGGACGAGGACGGCCCCCCCGCGACGGGCGGCGGCCGACGGAAGCGCACCCAGTCCCATCGCGGCGAGCCAGGCGGCGGCGGGAAGCGCGGGCGCGAGGAAGCGCAGCGCTTGATGGCCCGACGAGGCCACGAGCAGGTAGGGAGCGAGGAGGCCCGCGAGCACCACGGCCGCCGCACGATCGCCGGCCCCGGCCCGGGCCGCGGCCACGACCGCTCCCGCCGCGGTCGCCACGACGAACGGGCCGGTGAGCGCGTCGCGCATGAGGCGCACGTAGGCGAGATAGGACGTCGATGCGCCGACGAGGCCCTTGTACTCGAAGCGCGTCTGGTGGTTGAAGGCGAGATCGCTCAGGAAGGCCTGGGGGTCGAGCAGGGCGTAGGGGGTGCCGATGAGGAAGCCGGCGGCCGCGGCCACGATCACCACCGCCACGTCGTCCTGCGCCAGTCGCGCCGCCCATCGCATTCGCGGAGCGAGGGCGGCGAGCAGGACCAGCGCGAGGCCAGCGCCGAGCAGCGCGTGCTCGACGCCGCGCACGAAACCGAGCGCGTGCTCGGGGTGCAGCAGCCGCGCGTCCTTCAAGCGGAGCGCCGCGGCCAGCGGCTCGGCGCCGCCGAGGGCGAGCACGAGCCCCGCGGCGAGCAGCGCACCGGCGGCCGCGATCAGGAGACGGCGGCGCGGCGAACCGGAAGCCGGAGAAGGATCGCGCAGCCAGACCGCGGCGAGGGCGGGGACGAGCAGCGCGGCCGCGGTGTATTTCGTCGACGACGTGAGGCCGAGGGCGAGGCCCAGCGCCCAGGCGGGGACTTCGCCGCGGAGATGCCCGAGAGCGAGAGCGAGGGTCGCTGCGGTGCCGAGCAGCAGCCAGGCCTCGGGCGTGGCGAAGTGGCAGAGGTTCACCGCCCCCGGCATCAAGGCGAAGAGGAAGGCGGGCAACGCGCCGAGTCGGGCGTGCGCGTGGAGGGCGGCGCGGCCGAGCACGTAGACGGCGGCGGCACCGGCCAGGGCGGAGAGCGCGCGGCCCACCAGGAGCGCGTCCGCCGCGCGGCCGCGCAATACGCCGGCCTGCGCGAGGCGCGCCTGCAGCCACAGCGCGGGCGCCATCAAGTAGAGAGGCAGGGAGGGGTTGATGAACGAGTCGGGCCGCAGGCGCGGCGCGAGCGCCATCTCGGCGGAGGTGTCGGCCTTCTCGTCCGGGTGCCAGCGGGCCGGCAGCCCCCACGTGATGCCCGCCAGGTCGAGGGCAAGGGCCAGGCCGGCGGCGACCATCACGCCCGCCCGTGCGCTCACCCGCAGAGGCTACCTGCTCTTCGGGTTCTCTCGGAGGCGCGAGGGCAGGTCCTTCGACTTGGCCAGGACCTCCGCGGCCATGCGCTGGCGGCGCTCGTGCAACTTGCGGCGCAGCGCCGCGTCGGCCAGCGCCAGCATCTCGGCCGCGAGATGACCCGCGTTGGCGGCGCCCATGGGGCCGACTCCGACCGTAGCCACCGGCACTCCGGGCGGCATCTGGACCGTGGCGAGAAGGGCGTCGAAGCCGGACAGCGGCGAGCTCGCCAGGGGCACGCCGATGACGGGGAGTGTCGTGTGCGCGGCCACCGCCCCCGCGAGGTGGGCGGCGCCGCCCGCCCCCGCCACGATCACGCGCAGCCCGCGGCCCTCGGCGGCCCGGACGTAGCGCGCGGTGGCGTCGGGCGTGCGGTGGGCGGAGAGCACACGCGCCTCGTAGCGAATGCCGTACTCCTCGAGGACGCGCGTGCAGCCGGCCATGACGGCGGCATCGCTGTCGCTACCGATGAGCACGGCCACGAGCGGCTTCACCGCGGTGCGTGCAGCTTGGCCAGCGCGCGCTGGCCGATGTCCTTGCGGTAGCTCATTCCGTCGAACTTGATCTTCCCGATGGCCTGGTAGGCCCGCTGCACGGCGGCGTCCAGGTTGCTCCCGAGCGCGGTGACCCCGAGCACGCGACCGCCGACGGTGACGAGCTTGCCGTCACGCAGGCCGGTGGCCGCGTGGTAGACGAACACGTCGGGCTCGTTCTTCAGCGTGTCGAGGCCGTGGATCTCCTGGCCGGTCTCCGGCGCGTCGGGATAGCCCTTGGCGGCGAGGACGACGCAGGCGGCCGGCTCCTTGACCCAGTCGATCTTCGACTCCTTCAGGTGGCCCTCGGCGACGCCTTGCAGGATCGGCACCAGGTCGGAGCGCATGCGGGCCATGATGACCTGCGTCTCGGGGTCGCCGAAGCGGGCGTTGAACTCCAGGACCCGGGGGCCGGCGTCGGTGATCATGAGGCCCGCGTAGAGCACGCCCTGATAGCGGCGTCCCTCGGCCGCGAGGCCGCCCACGGTGGGCAGCACGATCTCCTGCATGATCTGCTTGTGGACGTCCACGTTGAGGATGGTCGACGGCGAGACGGTGCCCATGCCCCCCGTGTTCGGCCCCTGGTCGCCGTCCAGGGCCCGCTTGTGGTCCTGGACCGAGACCATGGGGACGACGCGCGCGCCGTCGGAGAAGACGAGGAACGAGACCTCCTCGCCGTCGAGGAACTCCTCCATCACGACCTTGGCCCCGGCGACGCCGAACTTCTTGTCGGTCATGACCTCTTCGACCACGGCCTTCGCCTCGGCGGCGTCCTTGACGACGAGCGTGCCTTTGCCCGACGCCAGGCCGTCGGCCTTCATCACGAAAGGGAAGCCGAAGGGCTTCTTCTTCACGAAGGCCTGCGCCTCCTCGGGCGAGGAGGCGATTTCGTAACGGGGGGAAGGGATGTTGTGGCGGTGCATGAACTCGCGCGCGAAGGCCTTGGAGCCTTCGATCTCGGCCGCGCTCCGGCTCGGACAGAAGATCGGGAGCTCGCGCCGGTGGAACTCGTCCGCGATGCCGAGCACCATCGGCAGCTCGGGACCGACGACGGTGAGGTCGGCCCCGATCGTCTGCGCGAAGTCGGCCAGCTCCACGATGTTCGACGTCTCGATGGGCACGCAGTCGGCGAGCGAGGCGATCCCGGCGTTGCCCGGTGCGCAGTAGACGTCCTTGACGAGCGGGCTCTGGCGGATCTTCCACACGAGGGCGTGCTCGCGCCCCCCGTTTCCGACCACCAGGACCTTCATCGGGGCTTGTTCGGGCTCATGAATCGGCAGGATCGGCGAAGTCTGTCACGCGCCTACTTTGACTGTCAACGACGGAGTGACGGCGGTCACCTCCGGCGCGCGTCTGTTATCCTAGCCGCCACCTGATGGCCCGCATCCTGCCCCTCACTCCCACGATCGACCTCACCTCTCGACGCGGGACACTCCGGTTCGAGAGCCGGCTGCGCCACGCCGACCGATATCTCCTCGCCGTCGACCTGTACTCGCACCTCCGCGAGAGCCATCCCGAGACGCATCTCGGCTACTGGGTCTTTCCGCTGCCCGAAGGGGTGACCCTGACCACGATCGGCCTCGACTTCACGACCATCGGCGCGGCGTCGGTGTGGAAGGAGACGGCCGGGGGGCGGCAGCCCGCGGTCGACTCGTGGCACAACCCCCGCTACGTCTTCGATCCCGTCGTCGGCATCCAGCTCGTGCTGCGCACCCGCGGGGGGCGCGTGGTCGAGAACCGCTTCGTGGGCGCGAAGGTGACGGATCCCGCCGTCCTGCGCTCCTACTACCACCGCGTGCACGCCGGTCATGGGTACACGCCGGCCGAGCCGTTCCTGTTCGAGCTTCACGCCGCGATGCTGCGCAAGCTGGAGCGGATCTTCCGCGCCGAGATCCCCCAGGGGGCACGCGTGCTGGACGCGGGCTGCGGGCGGAGCCTCTTCACCGAGATCCGCCCCGATTGGTCGTTCATGGTCGTAGCCGCGGACGTGGAGCACGCGCTCCTGTGCGAGCGCCAGCGCGAGTTCCCGAGTGTCCGGTGGGTGGTGGCCGGAGCCCACCCGCTGCCCTTCCGGGACGAGGCCTTCGACGCCGTGTTCGCCGGGGAGCTCATCGAGCACCTCGTCGATCCACGGCAGGGGCTGGCCGAGTTCAACCGCGTGCTCCATGGCGGGGGAGTGCTCATCCTGACGACACCGAATCGCCTCCGCCTCGCCAACCTCGTCGACCGCTCCGAGCGCCCCTACAGCCCCGACCACCTGAGCGAGGTGAGCTTCGACGAGGCCCACGCGCTGCTCGGCGAGGCCGGCTTCGAGGTGGAGCACGCGAGCGGCCTCCACCTCGAGCTGATGCTGAACTGGTTCTCCTCCCAACCCAAGCTCGACCGCCTCCAGCGGCGGTGGAACCGCCGATGGGCGGTGCCGCTCATGCGCGCTCTTCTCGCCGCGGGCGCTCTCGCTCCGCGCTACAGCCTCGACATGATCTTCGTCGCCCGCAAGAAGACCCCGGGACACCTGGGCATGAACGTGGGCGGAAGCAGTTTCTGAGCCGCACGAGTGCGTCCGCGCGGGCCCGGACCGCGGGGGCCGCGGCCGCGGCGCTGTGGCTCCTGCTCGGCCTCCGGTGGTTCGACATCGCCGCGGGATGGCGGCCGGCATGGCGGGAGCGGGTCCCGACTCTCGTGCTCGCCGTGGTCGTGCTCGTTCTCGCGGGTTTCTGGCTGGCCGGGCGATGGCGTGAGCTGTGGGGGCCGTCGCCGGGCGGCCCTCGGCGGGCCCTGCTCCTCGTCGTCGGCGTGGCGGTCCTCTTCCGGCTCCCTCTCGCCGGGCAGGGCGCCGCGGGTTACGTGACCCCCGACGGCGCGCTCTCGGGGATCGTGGCCCTCCACCTGCGCGATGGGACGGAGCACCTCGTCTTCGTGCCCCACGTGCCGTACAGCGGGAGCCTGAAGTCGCATCTGACCGCGCCGCTCGCGGTGGCCATCGATCCCGCGCGCGCGTTCGCGCTCGTCTCGGTGGGGTTCTTTGCGGCGTTCGTCGCGGCTCTTTATCGGTTGGCGCTGCTCGCCGGCACGTCCGGCTGGGCGGCGCTCGCCGCGGGCCTGTATGCCGCCTTCGCGCCCGCCTTCGTCACTCGCTACAGCCTCAGCAACGACGGGAACTACGTGGAGGTGCTGGCGCTCGGGACGTGGGCGCTCGTGCTGGCCGCGCGGTGGCGACGAGAAGATCGCGCCTCGGACCTGCTGAGCCTCGCCGTCGGGCTGCTGCTCGGTCTGGCTTTCTGGTGCCACATCCTCGCCGTGATCCACGCGGCCGCCATCGCGGTCTGGGCGCTCGTCGTCGCGCCGCGCCGGGCCCTGCGCGCCGTGCCGCCGGCCGCGCTCGGTTTCGTGCTCGGCGACTGGCCGGGGTTGCTGTGGAACGCCGCCAACGGCTGGGAATCGTTCCTGTACCTGCTGCCCGGGCGCGTCGGCGGCGGGGCTCCCGCTGGGGGACCGGGACTCGGGTCCCGAGCCTGGGGGCTGATCACCGACCAATCGCTGGTGCTCCTCGGATACGATCCAGGCTATTCCGCGCCCATCGACTTCGCGCTGAAAGTGGTCGCCGTCCTCGCGGCCGTCGTCGCGGCCGTCGCCACCCTCGCCGCCGCGCGCGAGGCCTGGCGCCGGCGTTCGGCCGGGCTCGGCCTGCTTCTTTGCTTCACGGCCGTGAACGTGCTCATGGCGCTCGTGGCGCTGCCGCAGATCGAGGGCAACCCGCGTTATCTCCAATTTCTCATGGCGCCGCTGCCGGTCTTCATCGCCCGCTTCCTGGATGCGCCGCCCCGGCGGTGGCTCATGGCTCTCCTCGTGGCCTTCGGGGCCGCGGGCTCGCTCGCCCAGGTGCCCGGCACCATCCGGGCCGATGCGCAATGGCGCCGCTTCGTCGCCGATCTGGAGGCCGCCGGCGTGCGCTGGTGCGACACGGACTTCCACCTCGCGACCAAGATCAACTTCCTCTCGCAGGAGCGTGTGGTCTGCTCGTCCAAGCTCGGCCCGACGACGACGGAGTACTTCTTCGACTACCGGCGCCAGGTCGAGGCGGCTCCCGAGGTGGCCCTCGTCGCGGTCAATGCCACCGCGGCCGAGAAGCTGGAGCGCCGGCTGGAGCGCCTCGGGGTGACCTACGAGCGCCGCGACTTCATGAAGCCGGTGCTGACGCGCCTGTCACGCAAGGTGGATCCCGAGGAGCTGTTCCCCGGCCGCGAATTCCCGATGCGTTGAGCCTCCCCTCTCCCTGAAAGGAGAGGGGCAAGGGTGAGGGTCGAAGTAGCACTCGGCTGAACGGACGGGAACGGGCACGTTCACGGCCAGGTCTCACGTTCACGACCGGGGAGCATCCGCCGTGCCAGCGCGCAATGTTTGGTCCCTCCCTCTCCCTGTCGCGCGCTGGCACGGCGGGATGCAGAGCCCGGAGGCTCGTCGGCAGTCACTCGTTCCTTTCGGGACCGTCGTGGGCGGCCCCCATTCGTGAGGGCCGCCCACTCCGGCCCCGCAAAAGGAGGTTCTCGATGCCCAACGACTTCGCCCCCGGTCCCGCCGCCGCCGTCTGCGCGCCGCTCTTCGCCGGTGCCACGCTGCTCGATGCAGAGAAGCTCGACGCTTATCGAGTCGCGCTCGAATTCCAAGCTGTGGCCTGCCAACTCGTGCCGAAGCGTGGCTACTCTGAGCTGCGCGACCAGCTCGAGCGTGCAAGCATCTCCATCGTGCTCAACACTGCGGAGGGCTGTGGCCGTACGTCGCCCGCCGATAAGAAGAAGGTTTGCTCCGACCGAGCGAGCGGAGACGCTGTTTCGAGAAGAGGGCGGCAAGCGAGCGTCGGAGCAAAGCTCGTTTGAAGCTGGCCGCTGTTGGCACGGCGAGGGAGTTTCTATGGGCTTTCGAGTCCGCTCTCGCGATCGGAGGCGGTGTTTGGACGCGAGCAGGGATGCTGGAGGGCGGCAGTGAGAAGAGGGCGGCAAGCGAGCGTCGGAGCAAAGCTCGTTTGAAGCTGGCCGCTGTTGGCACGGCGAGGGAGTTTCTATGGGCTTTCGAGTCCGCTCTCGCGATCG
>QHVJ01000124.1 GCA_003222275.1 Acidobacteriota bacterium
AAGGCGTGGTGCCACGCCAAGTGAGGCGCGCTGAGCGTTCGGGGACATGGCTAACAGATCAGTCCGGAGACATGGGTAACACTTTCCTCCGGTTCCATCGGCCGCGGTGGTCCTCGATTCCAAGCTTTCGCTCATCCATCCTGCCAAGCAGGACCGGTCCGCAGTAGACGTCCGAGAGCCCGTCGCCAACCGTCTCGCGCAATCAAGGCAGCGGCGTGGAAAAATTTCGCGCGCGGCGAGATTTCCGCGGCGACTCTCCACGACGCGGCGCGCGCAGGCTGCAGAGTCGTGCGGGAAGGCGTTTCTCGAGCGCGCGGATACGCTGACGCCCCTGTGTTCGGCCGGGACGGCCTTCGGCGACTCCGGCGCCTACTTCGCGCCACCACCGGTCCTCTGCCGCCTGCTCCGAGGACTGTCCAAGGGCCGTGCTACAAGCAGGAATGCAGAACGACATCCTCGCTTCCCTGACCCGCCTTTCCGATGACGATCTCGTTGCGCGGCTGAAGGTCCTCGTCGCCCGCGACCGTGACCTGACGGCCCAGATCGTGGCCCACCTCGCCGAGCTCGACACCCGCGACGTGTTCCTGCGCGAGGGCTACGGCTCGCTCTTCGTCTACTGCCGGGACGCCCTGGGGCTCTCGGAGTGGGAATCCTACAATCGCATCGAGGTCGCCCGCGCCGCCCGACGCTTTCCGGTGATCTTCGACCTGCTCGCGGAGGGTTCGGTCAATCTGACCGCGGCGAGGCTCCTGGCGCCGCATCTGACTCCGAGCAACCACCGCGAGGTACTCCACTCCGCCCGCGGCAGGAGAAAGCCTGAGATCGAAGAGATCGTAGCGAGGCTCTCGCCGCGGCCCGATGTGCCGGCCTCCGTTCGGCGCCTGCCGACATCGCGACCCGCATCGGTACCCCTCGCGGCGCCCGTGCCCGCTTCGGCCTCGCCTGCGCCCGCGCCTGTTTCCGTTGCGACTCCCGCACCGGTTCCCCCGGCCCATCCGTTGCCGGTCGGTCCCGTCGCGGTGACGCCGCTCTCTCCGGACCGCTACAAGCTCCAGCTCACCATCGGCGGCGACACGCTCGAGAAGCTGCGGCTGGCCAAGGACATGCTCGGCCACGCGATCCCGTCGGGCGATGATGCGGCGATCCTCGACCGGGCGCTGACCGCGCTGCTGGTGGAGCTGGCGAAGAAGAAGTTCGCCGACACCGGCAAACCCCGCCCGTCTCGGGGGACGAAAGCGGGTGCCCGCGATCCCTCGGCCCCGGTCAAGCGCGCGGTCTGGCTGCGGGATCTCGGGCGTTGCGCCTTCGTCGGAACGACTGGCCACCGGTGCAATGAGCGCCGGTTCATCGAGTTCCACCACATCGATCCGCACGCTCTGGGGGGCGAGGCGACCGTCGACCAGATCCAACTGCGGTGCCGTCGCCACAACGACTACGAAGGCAGGCTGTATTTCGGCAAGCGCCGACGCGGAGGCGATCGCGGGATCGTGCGAGAGGACCCGGCACGGTACCGGTCTTGCCATTCGACACCGGGCGAACTTGTTCTGGAACAAGTTCGCGGCGTCGTCACAGAGCCGAGGGGTGCTCGCTAGAAGCGAACGACCACCAGCGGTCGAAAGACGTGGGACGGTGGCTCCTGGCCTCGAACCCTACGCCGTCAGCTCACGCAGCGTCTCGTCGAGCTTGTCGAGCAGCTCGTCGACGAGCGCGCGCGGGATGTTCAAGGCCGGCTCGATGCGCAGCGTCTTGGCGTTCAGCAGCGTCCCCGCCACGAGCACGCCCCGCTTGAAGAGGCCGGCCGCCACCGCATAGCCGAACTCGGTGTCGACGAACTCGAGGCCGATGAGCAGGCCGAGTCCCCGGACCTCCATGAGGTGCTCGGAGTAGTGCCGCTGGAGCTTGCGCAGCTCGGCCATGAGGTACTCGCCCATGGCGGCGGCCTGGCCCGGCAGGTCCTCCTCGAGCGTGACGTTCACCGCGGCGATGCCGGCGGCGCAGGCCAGCGGGTTCCCCCCGAACGTGGAGGAGTGGATGAACGGGTTGGGCTCGAGCACCTTCCAGATCTCCGGCGTCGACATGAACGCGGAGAGCGGCATGACCCCGCCCCCGAGGGCCTTGCCCAGGCACATGATGTCCGGCACCACGTCCCAGTGCTCGACCGCGAACATCTTGCCGGTCCGGCCCATGCCCGTCTGGACCTCGTCCGCGATCAGCAGGACGCCGAAGCGGCTGCAGATGTCGCGCAGGCGGGGCCAGAAGTCCGGCGGAGGCACGATGGCGCCCGCCTCGCCCTGAACGGGCTCGACCACGACGCCCGCGATCGCCATGCCGACGGCCTCCGCCTTGCGCAGCTCGTTCTCCACCGCCTGGGCGTCGCCGAACGGCACGAAGTACACGTCCTGGAGCAGCGGCTCGAAGGCCAACCGGTACTCGGCCTTGCCCATGAGCGACAGCGAGCCGTAGCTCTTGCCGTGGAAGCCGCGGATGCAGGAGATGAAGCCGGGCTTGCCGGTATAGAGGCGGGCCAGCTTCATGGCCCCCTCCACCGCGTCGGTGCCGTTGGAGATGAAGAAGCAGTCCTGGAGGCTCCCCGGGGCCAGCTCGCCCAGCAACCGGGCGAGCGCCCCCCGCAGCGGATCGAGCAGCTCCTGCGAGCTGAGCGGCATCCGATCGAGCTGCGACTTCACCGCCCGCACGATCTTGGGGTGGTTGATCCCGGCCGAGTAGATGCCGTAGCCGCCCAGGCAGTCGATGAACCGCCGGCCGGTGACGTCCTCGAAATGGCTGCCCTTGCCCGCCCACTCGATCGCGGCGTACTCGCCGCTCTCCGTCACCGCCTTGCGGTACTCGAGGAAGCCGCGGTTGTAGTAGTAACGGAAGTTGTCGATGGTCTCGCTGACGATCTTCCGCCGCTTGTAGTCGTTGAGCTTGTGCGCGTTGATGATGCTCAGCCAGCGGCGGCTCTCGTCGATGAGCTTCTTGCGCGAAAACCCCGGGCGGGGCGGGGCCGGGGCCATGCGGACGCGGTCGCTCCGGCGGCGCCGATGCTTGTCCGCCGGGCTTTTGATCGGGACGATTTCGGCTTTGGGCATGACGGCTCTCCGCTGGATGGACGACGGGCGTACGCTCCTGACGACGCGGTTCTCGCGGGCGGGAGCCGGAAGCTAGGTGTCGCCGAGTCTCGGAGAGGCCGCCGACGGTTTGAGGAAGTTTTCCCGGTTCATGATCGCACCGGACAGGAGGTCGACACCACCATGCTAGCCGCTTGGGCGGTCCATGGTCAAATGCGGGCTTAGAATGACCCCGATGCCCTTCCAAACGGAGCACGCCCAGGCTCACGACCTCGCCTCGGCGCGGGAGCTCCTCCGCCGCCTCGCCCTTCCGGACCATGGCGTCGCGGAACAATTCGGCCATTACCTGGTCGTGCGCGACGCCAGCCGCCTGGTCGGCGTGTGCGGAGTGGAGGTCTGCGGCGACGACGGTCTGTTGCGCAGCGTGGCCGTCGACCCCGACTATCGCGGCGAGGGGATCGGCGCGCTCCTGGTCGCCGGAGCGCAGGACCTGGCCCGGAGGCTGAAGCTCGAGGCCCTCTACCTGCTCACCACCACCGCGGACGCGTACTTCCGCCGGCACGGCTTCCAGGACTTCGCGCGCGAGAAGGCGCCGGCGGCGGTCCGGAGCTCGTGGGAGTTCAGCTCCGGGTGCCCGGCGAGCTCCGCCTTCATGCGGTGGCCGGCGCGCGCTCAGGCCGGCCGCGGGTAGAGCCGCATCGCGCGCTCGACCTCCGGGCCCATCTTCCCCGTCAGCATCAGCCGGTACATCCGGAAGTCCCCGCGCAGCGACCAAAAAGGGTACGTAAAGGTCGCCGGCCGGTTCTTCTCGAAGAAGAAGTGGCCGATCCAGGCCGGGCCGTAGCCGAGCACCAGCGCCGCCGCCACCCACCGCGGAGAGAGCCGCGCCCCCGCGATGGCCAGGGCGCCGAGCACCATCGTCGTGCCCGCGAAGTGCAATGCCCTTGTGGTCGGAAGGCTGTGCTGGGAGACGTAGAAGGGCCAGAACTCCTCGAACGTCTTCAATCGCTCCATGACATGCCCGGACAGGAACGGCAGAGTATACTCCCGGGTTCCCATGACCGCCCTCGAGATGGCCCGGGAGATGGGCCACGAAGAGGTGATCCTCGTCCAGGACGCCGCCGCCGGGCTGCGGGCCGTCATCGCCCTCCACGATACGACCCTGGGGCCCGCGGTGGGCGGCACGCGCATGCGGGTCTACCCGACCGTCGACGAGGCGATGGTCGACGCGTTGCGGCTGGCGCGGGCGATGACCTACAAGGCCGCGCTGGCGGAGATGCCCCGCGGCGGGGGCAAGGCCGTCATCCTCGGCGATCCTGCGCGGGACAAGACGCGGGCGCTGCTCGGCGCCTACGCTCGCGCCGTCGACCGCCTGGGAGGCCGGTTCCAGAGCGGGGCGGACATGGGAATCGACGCCCGCGACGTGGCGGTGATGTCGCGGATCACGCGCCACGTGAGCCACACGCCGCCCGGGGCCAAGGTCGACACGGCCGAGCTGGCGGCGCTGGGAGTGCTCGCCTCGATCCGCGCCGCCGCCGGCGAGCGGCAGCGGACGCTCGACGGGTTGCACGTCGCGCTCCAGGGGCTGGGGCAGGTGGGCTATCGCCTGGCGCGGATGCTCCGGAAGGCCGGAGCGCGACTGACCGTGGCCGACGTCGATCCGCGGCTCGTCGAGCGGGCGGCGGAGGAGCTCCAGGCCGCCGTCGTCGCGCCGGACGCGATCTACGACGTCGAGGCCGACGTGTTCTCCCCCAACGCCGCCGGCGGGGTCATCGACGAAGCGACCGTGCCCCGCCTGCGGTGCCACGCCGTGGCGGGGGCAGCGAACGAGCAGCTCGCCGAGCCCCGTCACGGCGATGCGCTGCACGAGCGCGGGATCCTCTACGGCCCGGACTACGTCGTCAACGCCGGCGGCCTGCTGAGCCTGCTCTTCGAGCTGGGCGAGACCGACGAGGAGGGCGTCACGCGCCGCGTCGAGGCGATCGGCGGCCGGCTGTCCGCCTTGTGGGCACGGGCCCGCAGCGAAGGCGTCGCGCCCCATCGCCTGGCCGACCGGATCGCGGAAGAGCGGCTGGCGGCGGCGAGGAAGGAGAAGTGAAGCTGCGGGTGGCCGGGGCGGAGCTGGCGTGCGAGGTGAGCGGCACGGGGCCCGCCCTCCTTCTGCTCCACGCCTTTCCGCTCGGCCTCGCCATGTGGGAGCCGCAGGTGGCCGCGCTCGCCGATGCCCACCAGGTCGTCCGCTTCGACGGCCGCGGCTTCGGCGGCTCTCCGCCCGGCGACGGCCTGCTGACGATGGAGCGCATCGCCGACGACGCCGCGGGCATTCTCGACCACCTCGGCATTCCGAGCGCCGTCGTGTGCGGGGTCTCGATGGGCGGCTACGCCGCCTTCGCCCTCGTCCGCCGCCATCCCGAGCGCATCCGCGCCCTCGTCCTCGCCGATACCCGCGCCGGGGCGGACTCGCCGGATACGAAGGCGACGCGGGCCGCGCAGGCGGAGAAGGTGCGCCGGGAAGGGGCCCGAGCCATCGCCGACGCGGCGCTGCCCAAGCTGCTGGGCGCGACGAGCCACCGGGACCGGCCCGAGCTGGTGGCGCGCGTGCGGCAGGTCATCGAGGCGAACCCCCCGCGCGGCATCACCGACGCCCTCGCCGGCCTGGCCGCCCGGGCCGACTCCAGCCCGACGCTGCGGGAGATCCACGTGCCGACGCTGGTCGCGGTCGGTGAAGAGGACACGATCACGCCGGTCGCGGAGGCGGAGGCCCTTCACCACGGCATCGCGGGGAGCCGTTTGGCCATCATCCCGCGCGCCGGCCACCTGTCGAGCCTGGAGAACCCGGACGAGTTCAACCGGCAGGTCCGCTCCTTCCTCGCCACGCTCGACTGAGCTATCATCCCGGCCCCGGCCCGGCCGGGTCCCCGAGGAGACAGCCCACATGCGTATCGGCTTCCTGCGCGGCCGCGAGAACTCCTTCCCCGACGCCGTCATCGCCAGGGTCAACTCGATGGACAAGGGGGTGGCCGCCGAGTTCGTCCAGCTCGGCGGGACGAAGCTCAACGACCCGGTGCCCTATCGAGTGATCGTCGACCGGATGAGCCACGAGGTACCGTACTACGCGGTCTACCTCAAGATGGCGGCGCTGCAGGGGACCTACGTCATCAACAACGTCTTCTGGCGCAGCGCCGACGACAAGTTCTTCGGCTACTGCGCGGCGGAGAAGCTCGGGATCAAGGAGCCGAAGACGGTGGTGCTTCCCAACCGCGCCTACGTCGAGGACGTCAACGACGAGAGCCTGCGGAACCTGTGGCCGGCCGACTTCGAGATGTACCTCTCGTTCGTCGGCCTGCCCTGCATCATGAAGCCGGCGTTCGGGGGCGGGTGGAAGGACGTCAACAAGATCCACAACCACGAGGAGATGCTCTTCCACTACAACACCTCCGGGCAGAAGACGATGATGCTGCAGGAGCTGATCACGTGGGACACCTTCATCCGGGTGCCCACCATCGGCCGCCGGCACGCCCGGGCCATCCGCTACGACCCCGCGCCCCTGGGCCGGGGCGGATACAACCAGGACTACGACGCGCTCCCGCGCGCCATGCGCGACAAGGCGGAAGAGCTGTCGCTGCGCTTCAACCAGGCGCTCGGCTACGACATGAACGCGCTGGAGTTCGCGGTCGTGGGGGGCGACTTCTACGGGATCGATCTCACCAACTACACGCCCGACCTCGACTACCGCAGCCTGAAGGACGCCCACTTCCCCTGGGCGGTAGAGAAGATGGCCGAGTTCGCGGTGGAGAAAGCACTGTCGGGCGAAGGCACGCCGAAGCCACCGAACTTCCGCGAATTGATGCTGAGGTGACTGCGTTCAAGCAGTTCCGGGTCGAGCCCGACCAGAAGTTCAGGCTCAAGGACCGCGATCCCGCCGACACCGCCGGCTTCAAGTCCAAGAAAGAGGCGAACGCGAAGGAGCGGCAGGCGGAGGGCATCGAGCGGCTCCGGGAGCTGCAGGAGCGCCTCTACGCGTACGACCGGTGGGCGCTGCTGCTCATCTTCCAGGCGATGGACGCCGCGGGAAAGGACAGCACGATCGAGCACGTGATGTCCGGCGTGAACCCGCAGGGCTGCCAGGTCTACTCGTTCAAGCAGCCGTCGGCGGAGGAGCTGGACCACGACTACCTCTGGCGCACCAACCGGTGCCTGCCCGAGCGGGGCCGCATCGGCGTCTTCAACCGCTCCTACTATGAAGAGGTGCTCGTCGTCCGCGTCCACAAGGGCATCCTCGCCGCCGAAAAGCTGCCGGTGGAGCTGGTCGACGCGGACATCTGGAAGCAGCGATTCAAGGACATCAACGCCTTCGAGCGCTACCTCGCCCAGAACGGCACCGCGCTCGTGAAGTTCTTCCTCCACGTGTCGAAGGAGGAGCAGCGCCGGCGCTTCCTCGCCCGCCTCGACGAGCCCCAGAAGAACTGGAAGTTCTCGCTCAGCGACGTGAAGGAGCGGGAGCACTGGGAAGAGTACATGGCCGTCTACGAGGACATGCTCGCGCGCACGAGCACCGAGCACGCGCCGTGGTACGTGATCCCCGCCGACCACAAGTGGTTCATGCGGATGGCGGTCGCCGACATCGTCGTGAGCACGCTCGAGAAGCTGAAGCCGGAGTACCCCACGATCACCGAGGAGAAACGGCGCGAGCTGGAAGCGGCGCGCAAGGCCCTCGAGCAGGAAGAAGCGAAGGCCTAGGCGAACCGCACGGCGAGGGCTCTTTCCTCGTCGCGTCGGGCGAGGGCGGGGGGCGGCGACGCCGGCGGCTGGGCGAGGAAGGCGGCCACGATCCGACCCAGATACTCGCGGAGCGGCTCGTGGCGGAAGCCCAGCTCGGACTTCGCGCGGCCGGGATCGAGAAACGACATCCACGCTCCGCTGAAGGCAGAGACGGCCACGACGTCGAGGCCGGCCGCTTCGATCTCCCGCGCCGGCACCGGCACGAAACGCGGCGTCGCGCCCAGCAGCTCGCCCGCGAT
This sequence comes from Acidobacteriota bacterium, assembly GCA_003222275.1. Lineage (GTDB taxonomy): Bacteria > Acidobacteriota > Vicinamibacteria > Fen-336 > Fen-336 > AA32. The sequence continues at coordinate 8,093 of QHVJ01000124.1, forward strand.
CGCGAGGATCTCGCGCGCGCTGGGCGTTTCGTCCTGGGCCAGGTTGTAGGCTTCGCCGAAGGTGTCGCGGCGTCCGAGCATCCCCGCGATTGCCCGCGCCACCGCCGCCCCGTAGACGTGCCGCGTGGGCCGCTCGCCGCCGTCCGGGAGGATCACCGGGCCGCCGTCCACGAGGCGCCAGAGGTACCCTTCGAGCCGGCGAAAGTAGTCGCGCTCGCCGTTGACCATCGGCAGCCGCAGCCGGGTGGAGGGGAAGCGCGACGATTCCCACGCGCGCACGAGGACGTCCTCGGCCGCGCGCTTGCCCATCCCGTAGTCCCACTCCTCCTTTTCCTTCGTGGACGTGGGAGCGGCCATGAGCGGGCCTTCGTAGTCGGTCTCGCGGGCCGGGGACGGCCGCGGCGCGCGAACGAGGTAGACCTGGCCGGTGCTGACCATCACGTAGTGGCCGGCGCGGCCCTTCAACGACTCCGCGGCTTCGGCCGCTTCTTCCCCGCGAAAGACCGCGAAGTCGACCACCGCGTCGAAGCGGCGGCCGGCGAGCAGGCGCGAGAAGTCTCCGGCCGTCCGGTCGCCGCGCAGCCGCTCCACCCGCTCCCCGAAGGGGTCGCCGCGCGACCCGCGATTGAAGAGCGTGAGGCGGTGGCCACCCGCGAGCAGCCTCCACGCCAGCTCGTATCCGACGAAGCGGTTCCCGCCCACGACGAGCACGTCCATCTCAGGCCGGCCGCTTGTGGATGTTGTAGACGCCCCGGCCCTCGGCGACGAGCTTGCCGTCCTGGGTGACGGCCACCCGGACGTGGCACACCCGGTTGCCCTTGCGCACGAGCTGCGCCGCCGCCCGCAGCGGGGCCGCCAGCCCCGCCGGCTCCAGGAAGTCGACGGTGAGGTCGACGGTGGAGACCGACTCGTCGGGGCCGAGGGTCGACCAGGCGGCGACGCCGCCGGCGGTGTCGATGAGCGCGGACACGACACCACCGTGGAGGGCGGGCCGCCGGAAGTCGCCGAGGAACTCCGGCCGCACGGGCAGCACGAGGACGCAGGCGCCGGCCGAGGCCGACTCACCCTGGATCCCGAGAAGGCGGTTGAACGGCACCTGGTCCGCCATCAGCTTCATGATCTGCTCCGGAAAGTCGCTCATGCGGGACGATAGGGTGACACGTCGCGCCACGGCCTGACAAGGCACGGGGCCGAAGCTTGACCGGGCCGCGACCGCTCCGTTTTAATAGCAGGCACGAGCGACGCGGGGCCCGGCTCGCCCCGCCGGGAGGGTCTCTGCCGCCGAGCACCAGGCGAAGGGCACGCATCACGTCGGTCGGACGCTACGTGCCCGAGCGGATCGTGACCAACGCCGACCTCGAGAAGATCGTCAACACGAACGACGAGTGGATCCGGAGCCGAACCGGCATCCAGCAGCGGCGGTGGGCGGCGCCCGGCACCACCACCAGCGCGCTGGCGCTCCCGGCCGTGCGCGAGTGCCTCGACCGGCGCGGCCTCGATCCCGCCGAGCTCGAGCTGATCGTCGTGGCGACGGTGACCCCCGACACCGTCTTCCCCGCCACCGCCTGCGTGCTGCAGGAGAAGCTCAAGGCCCGGCGGGCGTGGGGCTTCGACATCTCGGCCGCCTGCTCCGGCTTCGTGTACGCCCTCACCATGGGCGCGCAGTTCGTGGAGACCGGCGCCCACGACAAGGTCCTCGTCGTGGGGGCCGACGTGATGACGTCGATCCTGGACATGCAGGACCGGACCACCTGCGTGCTGTTCGGGGACGGGGCAGGGGCGGTGCTCGTCGAGCCGTCGGAGGACGACACCGGGATCCTCGACTTCTACCACGAGGTCGACGGCGAGGGCGGCTGCCACCTGCACATGCCGGCCGGCGGGAGCGCCCGGCCCACCACCCACGAGACGGTGGAGAAGCGGATGCACTACATCCGCCAGGACGGCGCCTACGTCTTCAAGTACGCGGTGCGGAAGTTCGCGGAGGCGAGCCGCCACCTGCTGGAGCGCAACGGCCTCACTCCGGGCGACATCGACCTGTTCGTGGCGCACCAGGCCAACGTGCGCATCATCGACGCGGCCAGCGAGCGCCTCGGCCTGCCCGAGTCCAAGGTGGTGAAGAACATCCACCGCTACGGGAACACGACCGCGGCCACGATTCCCCTCGCGCTCGGCACCGCGCTCGACGAGGGACGCCTCCGCGAGGGCGACCTGGTGCTGATGGCCTCGGTAGGCGCCGGCTTCACGGTGGGCACGGTGCTCCTGCGCTGGTCCGGCCTCGCCTGGGACTGAGGGTCTAGTCCTCTACAAACTCATGCTCCGCTAAACGGCAGGTGAGGACCGGGCACGGGGCCTTGCGCACGACCCGCTCGGTGGTGGAGCCGAAGAGCGCCTTGTCGAGGATCCCGGTACCGTGGGTGCCGAGGACGATCATGTCGGCCGTCTCCTCGCGGGCGACCCGCACGATCTCCGCCGAAGGCTTGCCCTGGGTCACCATCTCCCGCACCGCCACCTTCTTCTCGCGGGCGAGCGCTCCGAGCTTGGCCAGCTCCGCCTTGGCGTACCCCGACATCTCCTGGAAGACCTCGGCCATCGGCACCGGGAAGAGGTCGCTCGCATAGCCCACGGGGATGGTCTCCACCACGTGGAGGAGCAGCAGCTCGGCCTCGAACTCCTTGGCGAAAGAGACGCCGTACGTGAGCGCGTGCCGGGCGCTGTCCGAGAAATCGGTGGGAACGAGGATGCGCTGGAGCCTGATCATGGCCGCCCTCCTCCCGGGTTGTTCCGCCCGCATCTTACCCCCCGCCCGTCGGCGTCGGCCAGGGACTTTCTCTCCCTTGACGCGCCCCCGGGGTGATGAATAATGGTTCAGTTGCGGGATCCACTCCCGAGCGAGCGAAAGAGCGCGATGGCCGACTCGGTCAAACAGGGCGCCGGACTGCGAAACGTGGTGGCGGGCGAGAGCTCCATCTCCTCGATCGACGGGGAGCGCGGCGTCCTCGCCTACCGCGGCATCGACATCCACGCCCTGGGCGAGCAGTCGACCTTCGAGGAGGTCGCCTTCCTGCTCCACCGGGGCCAGCTTCCGACGCGAGCCGAGCTGGCGGCCTTCACCCAGGAGCTGGCACACGCGCGGGCGGTGCCGCCCCCGACGGTCTCCCTGCTGAAGCTCTTTCCCGCCTCCACCCACCCGATGACGTCGCTGCGCAGCGTCGTCTCCGCGATGGGTGCCTTCGATCCTGACGGCGGCGACGACTCTCCACCCGCGAACGCCCGCAAGGCGCTGCGCCTCACCGCGCAGATGGCCACGCTCGTGGCCCTCGTCGAGCGCGTCCGCAAGGGCCGGGATCCCGTCCCGCCCGACCCGGCGCTCTCCCACGCCGCCAACTTCCTCTACATGCTCACGGGGGAGCGGCCGCGCCCCGAAGCCGAGCGGGCCATGGACGTGGCCCTCATCCTGCACGCCGACCACGAGTTCAACGCGTCCACCTTCGCCGCCCGCGTGGCGGCGTCGACGCTCGCCGACGTGCACGGGGCGATGACGGCGGCGCTGGCTACCCTCAAGGGTCCCCTCCACGGCGGGGCCAACGAGGCCGTGATGAAGATGCTGGAGGAGATCGGCCGCCCCGAGCGCGCCGAGGGCTGGATCCGGGCCGCCCTCGACGCGAAGAAGAAGATCATGGGCTTCGGCCACGCCGTCTACCGGACCGAGGATCCGCGGGCGACCCACCTGCGGCGGATGTCGCGGCAGCTGGGCGAGGTCCAGGGCGATGGCCGCTGGTACGAGCTGTCGGAGCGGATCGAAGCGCTCGTGCGCGCGCAAAAGGGCCTCAACGCCAACGTGGACTTCTATTCCGCCTCGGTCTACCACAGCCTCGGCATTCCCACCGACCTCTTCACCCCGGTGTTCGCGGTGTCCCGGGTCGCCGGCTGGACGGCCCACGTCCTGGAGCAGCTCGGCAACAACCGCCTCATCCGCCCGGAGAGCGAGTACACCGGTCCCCGCGATGTCGCCTACGTACCGATGGACCAGCGGTAGCAGCGTGCCCGATGTGTGTGTTCGACACGCGCAGCGGAGCGCGGGCGCCTCCGTGATTGTGAGCGTCCGGCGCGCGGAGCGCAGCGTTTCCTATGCCGCCTCGCGACGGATTCACTCCGGCGCGAGGCGCTTGATGACTTCCCACGCGGAGCGGAGCGCGCCGCATTCGTGAATAAAGACCCCATGATCTACGCGGTGGCGGGCATGGTCTTCGGCTTCGTCCTCGGCTACATGGCCGCGAACATGGGCGACCACGCCGAGCCGCGGCCGGCGCCGCCGCCCGGGGTGGCGGCTGCCGACGCGGAGGCGGCGCCTCCCGCGAGGCCGGCGAGCCCGGCCCGCGAGCGGCCCTCGGCGCCCGACCCCAACGAGGTGCGGGCCCTCGAGTCTCTGGCCGCGCGCGAGAAGGGCAACCTCCAGTCGCGCGTCGAGCTCGGCAACCTCCTCATGGACCACGGCCAGTACGACGACGCGGCGCGATGGTATCGCGAGGCCCTCGCCCTCGCACCCGAGAACAACGACGTGCGGGTGGACCTCGGCGCCTGCCTGGTCAGCGCCGGCAAGGCCGACGAGGCCCTCGCGGAGTTCGACCGCGCGCTGGCCCGCGACCCCGGCCACAGGAAGGCCCTCTTCAACAAGGGCATCGCGCTCATGCAGACCGGGAAGCCGAAGGAGGCGGTGGCGGTCTGGGAAGGACTCCTCAAGCGCTACCCCGACGATCCCCAGCTCCGGGGCCTGCGCGAGCAGATCGATCAGGTGCGGGCCACCCGGGGACGCTCGTGACCCTGATCGTCGCCTTCGTCCGCTTCGTCGTCGCGCTGTTCCTGGTCCGCGTCGCCTTGCGCTTCGTCGCCGGCGTGCTCCAGGGCCTGCGGGAGCCGCCGTCCGCCGCGCCCCGCGGCGTCGAGATGGTCCGCGACCGCGTCTGCAACACGTTTCTCCCGCGCGAGCGGGCGGTCACCGCCACCGTGGGGGGCCGCGAGATGCACTTCTGCTCGGCGGCCTGCCGCGACCGCGCCCTCGCCCTCCCGGCCGGATCGTGAGCGAGCGAGACATCAAGGCGGACATCGTCGAGGTGGGCCGGCGTCTCTATGGGCGCGGGCTCATCGGCGGCAACGAGGGCAACATCTCGGTGCGGGACGGGAGCGTCGTCTACGTGACGCCGGCCGCCGTGTGCAAGGGCTTCCTGGTCCCCGAGTGCATCGTGAAGACGGATCTCGAGGGGCGGCCCCTCGACGGCCAGCGCGCCTCCACCGAGGTGCAGATGCACACCGCGGTCTACCGCCGGCGGAGCGACGTGGGGGCGATCGTCCATGCCCACCCGCCCACGGCCACCGGCTTCGCCGTGGCCGGCATTCCCCTCGACCAGCCCCTGACCGCCGAGGCGGTGGTCACGCTGGGAGTGGTCCCCATCATTCCCTACGGCACGCCGTCGACGCCGGAGCTCGCCGACAACGTGGGCCGGGCGATCTGCGAGGCGCAGACCCTGCTCCTCGCCAACCACGGGGCGCTCTCGGTGGGCGTGGACCTCTACCAGGCGTGGGAGCGGATGGAGACGCTGGAGCAGGTGGCGCGGGTGGCGCTGACGGCGCGGCTCCTCGGGCACGAGGGCCACCTTCCCGCGGCCGATGTCGAGCGGCTCACGGCGTTGCGCGCGCGATCCGGCTACCCGCCGCCCGTGTGCGAGCCCGAGCCGAGGCCGGCCAGCGCTCCCCGCCCGGCGAGCGTGCCTTCGGCGTCGTTCACGCTCAGCCGAGAAGAACTCGTCCGGCTGGTCGCGGACGCCGTCGAGCGCTTCCGCACTTGACTAGGATCGCGGGCCGGTGTCACAGTCTCAGCCGCATTGGCCGTTCACGGGAGGCAGCATGGGTGAAGCGCTGGGCATGATCGAGACCCGGGGGCTGGTGGCCATGATCGAGGCCGCCGACGCCATGGTGAAGGCGGCGAAGGTGACCCTCGTCGGCTACGAGAAGATCGGTTCCGGGTACGTGACCGCCCTCGTGCGCGGCGACGTGGCCGCCGTCAAGGCCGCCACCGACGCCGGCGCCGCCGCCGCCCGCCGCGTGGGGGAGCTCGTCTCGGTCCATGTGATCCCCCGGCCGCACTCCAACCTCGAGGACGTCCTGCCCATCGGCAAGGCGGCGAAATAGGACTGTCCCCGCCGCCTCCCTCATGATCCTCGCGCGAGTGGTCGGGACGGTGGTGGCCACGCGGAAGGACGAGCGCCTCCTGGGCTCGAAGTTCCTCCTCGTGCGCACGATCGACCCTCGCGGCAAGGACGAGGCCGGCTACCTGGTCACGGTGGACACGGTCGACGCGGGCTTCGGGGATCGGGTGCTCGTCGTGAGCGGCTCGTCGGCCCGCATGGCCTCCGGCCTGAAGGACTCCCCGGTCGACGCCGCCATCGTCGGGGTGGTGGACACGATCGAGGTGAAGGACTAGGTGTTCCTCGCCCGCGTCGTCGGCACCGTGGTCGCTTCGCGCAAGGACCCCGGTCTCGAAGGGACGAAGCTGCTCGTCATCCAGCCTCTGCGCCCCGACCGCACGCCGGCCGGCAAGCCCCTGGTCGCGGTGGACTCGGTGGGGGCGGGAGAGTCGGAGGAGGTCTTCTACGTGCGGGGGCGCGAGGCCGCCCTGCCGTTCCTCCCCGCCGAAGTCCCCACCGACGCGGCCATCGTGGGCATCGTCGACCACTGGAACACGAGCTGATGCTGATCGCGCGCGTCGTGGGGAGTGTGGTCTCCACGCAGAAGAACGGAAAGCTCGAAGGCGCGAAGCTGCTCCTCGCCCAGCCGCTCGACCTCGACGGCAAGGACCGCGGGCCCGCGGTGATCGCCATCGATGCGGTGGACGCCGGCGTGGGTGACCGCGTCCTGCTCGTCCTCGACGGCAAGGCGGCGATGCTGGCCCTCGACCGCGGGCTGGCCGGGGTGGACGCGGCCATCGTCGGCGTGGTGGACGCGGTGGACATACCCGGCGAGCCGGCCCGGCGCTAGAATCCTCAAATGGACGACAGTCGCATCCGGGAGCTGACCGAAGAGGTGCTCTCGCAGCTTCAGGAGGGCGGAGGGCCCGCCTCCACCGACCTCGAATCGCGGGTGGCCGCTCTCGAGGCGACCGTAGCGCGGCTCCAGCTCGGCACCGCCCGGCTCGCGGCCGCTCCCACGGCCGTCCACGTGCACACCCACCCGAGCCTGCAGGTGTTGAGCGTGCCCGCCGGGTCCGAGCGGTGCCTCATGGAGCCGGACAAGCCCTGCGTTCACAGCGGCGGCTGCCGCGTCCTCGGCCACTAGGAGGTCGGGCCCGCGCCGGCGACCGCGGCGCGTAGAATCACCGCATGGGCGCCGCGCGCACGATCCTGCACGTGGACATGGACGCCTTCTACGCCGCGGTCGAGCAGCGCGACCGGCCCGAGCTGAAGGGAAAGCCCGTCATCGTCGGCGCCGACCCCAAGGGCGGGCGCGGCCGCGGTGTCGTCGCCACCGCGTCCTACGAGGCGCGCGCCTTCGGCGTGTCCAGCGCGATGCCGATCTCCCAGGCCTGGAAGCGGTGCCCGCACGGCGTGTACCTCCATCCCGACATGGACAAGTACGCCGCGGTCTCGCGCCAGGTGATGGAGGTCCTCGGCCACTTCAGCGATTGCGTGGAGCCGGTCTCGATCGACGAGGCATTCCTCGACGTGACCGGCAGCCGGCGGGCGTTCGGCGACGGCGAGACGGTGGCGGCACGACTGAAGGAGGCGGTGCGCAGGGAGACCCACCTCACGGCTTCCGTCGGGGTGGCGACTTCGAAGCTGGTGGCGAAGGTCGCCTCGGACATGCGCAAGCCGGACGGTCTCGTGGTCGTTCCCCCGGGAACGGAGGCGGCTTTCCTGGCCCCGCTGCCCATCCGCCGGCTCTGGGGCGTGGGTCCCAAGACGGAAGAAGAGCTGGCCCGGCTCGGCGTCCATACGATCGGCTCGCTCGCCGCCCTCGAGCCCGACCGGCTCGCGCGAAAGCTGGGCACCCACGGCCACGACCTGCTGCGGCTCGCGCGCGGAGAGGACGATCGGCCCGTGATCGCCGACCCCGGCGAGGCGAAGAGCCTGGGCCAGGAGCACACCTTCGACCAGGACGTCTCCGACCTGGGGAAGCTGCGGGGAACACTCCTCGACCTCTCCGATTCGGTGGCGCGCCGGCTGCGCGGCCACGGCCTGCGCGCGCGGACGATCACCCTCAAATACCGCGACGAGAGCTTCCGCACGCTCACCCGCGCGGAGACGGTGGCCGAGCCCACCGATACCGGCGACGTCCTCTTCCGAGTCACCTGGCGGCTGTTCGAGGCCGTCCACGGCGAACGCCGGGTGCGGCTGCTCGGGATCTACGCGTCCGGGTTCGGCGCCGGGGCCCAGCTCGATCTGTTCACGCCGCCCGCCAGCGCCGCCGACAAGGTGCGCGACACCGTCGACCGGCGCTTCGGTGAGGGGACCCTCACCCGCGCCAGCCTGATGGTCTACCCGGAGCGCCGGCACCCGCCCGATCGGCGCGGCAGCCGGCGGGCGCGGCGCTAGGGCGCTACTTCTTGCGCGCCGTCCGACGCCGGGCGCCGACCTTGGCGCGGCGGCGGGCGCCGGCCTTCCGGGACGACGGCTTCCGCGCGCCCGCCTTGCGGCCGCCGGTCGGGCGTGAGCTCGTCTTGCGGGTGCCTGCGGTACGCGACCTGGCCCGTGACCGCGGCGGCTTGCGCGCGCGGCTCGTGCGTTTCCGCGGCGCCGGCTTCATGCCCCCCATCCCCACGGCGGCGACGGCCTTCCTGGCGACACCCGCCATCGCGCCCGCGGCGGTCCCCACGGCAGAACCGACCCTGTGGGCAGCGGTGCCCACGCCGGAGGCGACCGTACTCGCCGCCGGGCCCACGACCGAGGCGACGGTGCTCGCCGCCGACCCTACGCCGGACGTCACGGTGCCGACGATGCCCTTGTTGTCGGATTCGGCCATTAAGACCTCCTTAATAAACGCGCTTGGATCTATTGTGCACGGGGTCGGCTGACGAGGTTGGCCAGCAGGCGATACGCCCCGGGCGTTCCCGCCGCCACCTGCCGGAAGAGGCCGAGACCCACGTAGGTCCATGTCCCCTTGCCCACCCGCGCGTCCACGAGCGCGCCCTTCCTCTCCCCCGGGTTCAACGGGAAGGGATCGCTCATCGACACCAGCTCGACGTAGCGAGCGTCGCGGGCGTCCAGGAAGTAGGTGCCGCGCTCCTGGACCCAGCCCTGCCAGTCCGCGGGGCCGATGCGGTTCGGCGTCGTGAAGATCGCGTGGTCTGGCACGAGGATCCGGACCGGGGCGTCCTCGTCGGTGATCCGGGCCGTTTCCTCGATGATGCGCGGCTTGCCGTCGGCGGTGCGGACGCTGTCGTCGACGATCTTCACCACCGCGATCGAGGCGGGATACGGCGCGAAGGGGCTGTCGGGGGGCGGCTCCGCCCCCGCCGCGGAAGTCGCGCGCCGGGTCGCGGTCGACAGGACGTTGAAGTCGGCCCGGTTGTACTGCACGACCAGGTGCCCTCCGGCGCGGACGTAGCCCAGGATCCGCTGCTGGGAGGAGCGCAGGTCGGGCCGCGCGGCGTAGGCGCGGACGCCGAGCACGATCGTGGTGAAGCGCGACAGGTCCCCGAAGGCCACCTCGTCCGGCCCGAGCATCGTCACGCTCGCGCCGATCTGCCGCAGCGCCTCCGGGACCTCGTCCCCCGATCCCATGACGTAGCCCACCGACACGCGCGGTGCGACGCGCACGTCGAAGGCCTCGACCCGTGACGAAGCGGGGTGGAGGAGATGCCGTTCCTGGATGTGGTCGTAGGCGATGACCTGGTAGCCGTCGCGGTACTCCCGGCCGCCGGCGGTCACGATCGCCCGCACCTCGTAGTTGGCGGCCTCGAGCCGCGCCGGCGGCGTCACGAAGAACCGCGCCCCCATCTCTTCCCCTTCGAAGCCGAAGGCGAGCGGAGCCTCGGCGGGCTCCGTCCTCCAGCCCCGGGGCACCTCCAGCCGCACGGTCGCGGCCGTGGGGCCGGCCGCGCCGTTCAGGACGCGGAGACGGAACTCCTTGCGGGCGCCCTCCGCGGTCAGCGGCGCGACGGCGATGTCGGGGGCCATGCGGACGGAGAGGACAGGCACGACGTTCACGACCTTCTGCTTCTCCCCGCCGGCCCACGGCCCCTCGTAGCGCCACACGGCGGGCGCCTGGCTGTGCACGGCCGCGCCGCCCGCGCGCCAGTCGAGCATCGCCACGACGTCGGGCGGGCTCCACGGCAAGCCCACGAGCCGCGGGTCGTCGACGTCGTAGCGGTCCCGGCCTTCCCGGCGGTGCCAGTACGGCTGCGAGGGACGTACGGCGGGGGCGGCGGTCACGGCGAACCTCATCTCCAGCCCCTGCGAGGCCGCGAGCTCCTTCGCTTCGCCGGAGACGGTGCGCGCCGACCAGCCCTCGGGGAGGCGGAGCGACAGCGCTTCCACGGCGAGGGGGACCGGTCCCTGGTTGAAGACGCGCGCGGTCACGCCGAACGACTGGCCGGGAACGATCTGGCCATCGTCCGCCCGCACCGCGAAGGAAAGTCCCTGGGCGAGGGCCAGCGCGGCCTGCGCGTCGGACTCCTCCTCGGAGAGCCGGTCGACGATCGCGCGGCGGGCAGAGGGGGCCAGCGCGCTCTGCTCCAGCTTGAGACGCAGGGCGCGCAGGCCGTCGAGGACGACGCGCAGCGGAGGCAGCGTCTTCTCGGGGGCCTGCGCGTCGAAGGCGGCCCGGGCCTCGTCGATGCGCTTCTGGAGCGCGTCGAGATCGACGTCGAGGAACGGCACCCGCGCCTCTTCCCCCGCCGCGAAGCGCCGCAGCGACCGGAGCGAGAGGTCGACGCCGTCCATTATGTCGGCCTCCCTTCCGGCCACCGGGGGCGCGCTGTCGACCAGGTAGTACACCCCCTCCCCCGTGCCGGGATCCGCCTCGAGCTGGCTCGCGCCCTGGCACCGGTGGGCGGCACGGGCGATGCTGCCCATCTGCTGCCACGACATGCCGAGCAGGGGGTCGTAGACGCTCGTCTTCATCGTCACGGGAGGCGGCCCGGAGATCGTGTCCCGGCCGCCGCCCACGCCGCCCTGGTACACCTTGCGGGCCTGCCACGGCGCCAGGCCGCCCGTGAGCTGCTCGGGAAAGCGCGCGGGATCGGCCGCGGCCCGGAACGCCTCCACCGCCAGGCGCGCCGCGGCCTGGTGATGCTGGCCGCCACCCTTCGCCTCCAGGGGCAGCGTCAGGATCACGTCGGGCTGGAAGGCGCGCACGCGCTGCACCACGTCGCCGAGCGTCTCGTCGTGGCCCCACTTCTTGAACGTCTCCTCGACGCTGAACGAGTAGCCGAACTCGTAGGCGAGCGAGAAATACTGCTCGACGCCGTCGTAGCGGTGAAGAGCATCCAGCTCCTCGGTCCGCAGGATGCCGAGCGCCTCGAACAGCTCGGGGCCGATCGCGTTCTGGCCGCCTTCGCCGCGCGTGAGCGTGAGAAGGCCGGTGCGGATCCCGCGGCCGCGGGAGAGCGCGACGAGGACGCCGTTGTGCTCGTCGTCGGGGTGCGCGGTGACGTAAAGGACCCGGCCCGTGACGCCGAGCCGGCGCAGCGCCAGCCCCAGCCCGAGTCCTCCCCGGTCCTGGGGGATGGGCGTGAGCTGGGCATGAACGACGCAGAGAGCGCAGAGGAGACAGACGAGGCAGAGGGCGCAGAGAGCGCGGAGAAGCCTGTGGATCATGACGCCGCGATTCTACCTTTCGCACCGACAAAGCCTGCTAAGCTTTTGCTCGGAGCGTCACTCGAATGGCCATGAGCGTTCACCCCGACGAGCGGCCTCCCGGCTCCGTGGCCGCGCTGGCCGCGCGAGTCGAGGAAGACGGCGGCCGGGCGCTCGCCGTCTACCGCGAGCCGGTCGGCGGCCATTGGCAGATCTTCGTGCTCCTCCCCATCGACAAGGTCGCCCCCACACCCTACCAGCGCGACCTCTCTCCCACCCACGCCAAGCGGCTGCAAGAGATGGTCAAGAAGGTCGACCGCTTCGTGGACCCGATCGTCGTCGTCTCCCCAAGCCCCGGCGTGTACTGGACGCCCAACGGCCACCACCGGCTGAGGGCGCTGCAGAAGCTCAAGGCGGACTGGGTGCCGGCCATCCTCATCCCCGAGGCCGACGTGGCGTTCCAGATCCTCGCCCTCAACACCGAGAAGGCGCACAACCTCAAGGAGAAGTCGCTGGAGGTCATCCGCATGTACCGGGGGCTGCTCGAAGAGGAGCCGAAGAAGGGCGAGCAGGACTACGCGTTCCAGTTCGAGGCCGCCCACCTCGTCACCCTCGGGCTGCTCTACGAGGCCAACAAGCGCTTCGCGGGAGGCGCCTTCGCGCCCATCCTCCGCCGCGTCGACGCGTTCCTGCCCGGGACGTTCCCCAAGACGCTGCCCGTGCGCGTGGAGCGGGCGGCCGCGGTGCGCGCGGCCGACGAGGCGCTGGCCGGGGTCGTCGACCAGCTCAAGAAGCGCGGCATCCGCCACCCGTTCGTGAAGAACTACGTGCTCGCCCGCACGACCCCGCTGTCGCGCGCCCGCAAGACGCTGCCGGGCTTCGACCAGACCTTCCAGAAGCTGATCGCGGCCATCGAGGCGTTCGACGTGGGCGCGGTGCGCTACCAGGACGTGCAGCGCAGCGCGATCATGGCCATCCCCGCCGCGGAGTAGCCCGCCTCTAGCCCTGGAGCTTGAGGTTCAGCGTCAGGCGCAGGTTGATCTGGACCTGCGCGGTGCCGTTGTTGAGGATGACCTCGACCGGGATCGCGATGTCGGTCCGGCCGGGGGAGCCGCTGAGCTGCACCGACACGGGGGCGGTCGAGATCGTGGCCGGCGCCGGGTCCGCCGGGCGCGCGAGGGGACGAGAGGGCGCCGGCCGGACCGCGGAAGCGACGGGAGCGGGGACGCCCGCGCGGGCGGACGCCGCGGCCGGGCCGCGGAGCGGCGGAGCGACGGGCGCGGGAGCCGGCGCCGGTGGGCGGACCGCGACGGGCGCCGGGCGGGGCGGCGGGGCCGGCCGCGCCGGAGGAGGCGATGGAGGCTCGTCGAGAGTGAGCTCCTCGATCTCCATCTCTTCTTCGTCGATCGCTTCGAGACTCAGCTCGGGCTCCGGCAAGGGCTGGCTGATCCGCCGCCGCAGATCCGCGGCGTCGTCGCCACCGCGGATGAGCGTGCTCTTGGCCTTGATGCGGGGGTCGGTGTCGGTCCGGGCCATGACGGCCGGCTCCTCGTCGACGGAGAGCGAGATCTCCTCCGCGTCGTCCGAGGGCAGCGCGAACTCCTCGCCTCCGGTCGCCACCGGCAGCTCCAGGTCGATCTCCTCCTCGACGGCGGGCGCGGAGCCGCGGGCGCCGGGGGGAAGGGTGGAGGTGGGCGCGCGGGATGGCGCCGAGGCCGCCGAGGGGGCAGAGGCCGCGGCGGGGGCAGAGACCGCAGAGGGAGGGGCCGGCCGCGGCGGAGCCGTGGTGGTCGCGGCCGAGCCTTCGGCGCCGCCGTACTTGGAGGCGAGGGCCCGGAAGACGAGGGTGGTCGCTCCCTTCAGCGTCTCCTCGACGCCGATGCCCTTCATGGCCACCGCTTCGAAGTACGGCAGTCCTCTCGGGTTCAGCTTCTCGTTCAGGATCTCGATCGGCAGCGCGTTGGGCAGGTCCCGCTTGTTGTATTGGAGGACGGTGGGGATCTCGTCGGCGTCGATCTCGTTGGCCTCGAGGTTCTCCCTCAGGTTGTGCGCCGCGTCCAGGTTCGCGTCCAGCATGGGTTCCTGGCTGTCGGCCACGAACACCACGCAGTCGGCGCCCTTCAGCACCATCCGCCGGGTGGCGTTGTAGAAGACCTGGCCGGGAACGGTATAGAGCTGGATGCGGGTCTTCATGCCCCGGATCGATCCGAGCTCGATGGGGAGGAAGTCGAAGAACAGGGTGCGGTCCGCCTCGGTCGCGAGCGAGAGCATCTTCCCCTTGTTCTTGATGGGGAGCTTCTCGTGGATCCACTGGAGGTTGGTGGTCTTCCCGCACAGGCCGGGGCCGTAGTACACGACCTTGGCCGTCAGCTCCTTCGTGGAGTAGTTGAAGAGGACCATTCGCGCTCAGGCGGGCAACCCCCGCATTCTACGGCCCGGGCCGGGGCGGGATCAACCGCGGCGCCGAATGAATGCGGCGCCGCTCACATTGGCGGGGCCGCTTCGCGTCCCCGGGGCGCGGCGCCGAATGAATGCGGCGCCGCTCACATTGGCGGGCCGCTTCGCGTCCCGGGGCGCGGTAGAATCCCGGCATGATCCTACTCACAGCCGCCTTGCTCGTCGCCCAGGCCGCCGCTTCGCCCTCGCCGCGTCCTTCGGTGCCCCCCGGCCCCGTGGCCACGGTAGAGACGAGCCTGGGGAGGATCCGGATCGCCCTCGACCAGGAGAAGGCTCCGATCTCGGTCGCCAACTTCGTGAAGTACGCACGCGCCGGGCACTACTCCGGAACCGTCTTCCACCGCGTGATCCCCGGCTTCATGATCCAGGGAGGCGGGATGACGGCCGAGCTGAAGGAGAAGCCGACGTCTCCGCCCATCCGGAACGAGGCGCGCAACGGCGTGCGCAACCTCCGGGGCTCGATCGCGATGGCCCGCACTAACGATCCGAACAGCGCCACCGCGCAGTTCTTCATCAGCGTGAAGGACAACCCCTCCCTGGACTTCGGCATCCAGGGCGCGGGTTATGCCGTCTTCGGGCAGGTGATCGACGGCATGGACGTCGTGGACAAGATCGTGGCCGTGCCCACGAAGACCGCCGGCCCGTACCAGAACGTGCCGGTGACGCCGGTCGTGATCAAGAGCGTGCGGGTGGAGGGGATGGGAGCGGCCGCGGCCAAGCCGGCGGCCGCCGGCGCGGCCTCTCCGTCGCCCCGCCCGGCCCCTCGGCGGGCGGCGCCGCGCCCGAAAGCTTCGCCCAAGCCGTGACGCGAGGTCTGGTTCTCCTGGCGGCGGCGCTCGCGAGCCTGGGTGTCCCCGGCCCGGCCGCCGACCAGGAATGGGTCGCTCCGCCCGAGGAGCGTGCGCGGACGAACCCCGTTCCCGCCTCGCCCGAGGCACTCCAGAAGGGCCGCTTCCTCTACCGCAAGAACTGCCAGCGCTGCCACGGGGAGAAGGGAAAGGGCGACGGCGCCTCGGGTCGCTACGGGATCAAGCCGCCCGAGGACCTCACGAGCGTGGCCAAGCAGGCCAAGCTCACCGACGGCGAGATCTTCTGGAAGCTGACGACGGGCCTCAAGGACGGGGCCGACGTGATCATGCCCGCCTACAAGCGCGAGATCCCTGCCGACGACGACCGATGGAAGGTGGTCCTGTTCGTCCGCACCCTTCCAAACCCGCCGTCACCCGCCCCTTAGCTCTCGGGGGCCGCCGCGCAGGACACACTCACCTGAGGGCGTGTGCCCGCTCACGGTCCGGATGGCCCGGCCTGCGTATCGTTGAGCAAGGCCAACCCTCCGAGGGTGCGGCAATGCGTTTCAGTTCGGCCGTGGTTCCGTTGATCGTGTTGGCGCTGGTGGCCCCGGCGATGGCCGGCGAAGCGCGCAGAGTGAAGAGACCCCACCTGGACCTGCGCGCGACCCCCCGGATGGCCCTCATGCCCATCGACGTCGTCCTCGTGGCCGAGCTGGTGGGTGGCGACGACGTCGAGGACTTCTATTGCCCCGCGGTCGAGTGGGAATGGGGAGACGGCGGGCGGAGCACCCACGAGGCCGACTGCCCACCCTTCGAGCCGGGGATGGCGATGGCCAGGCGCCACTCCGCCAGCCATGGCTATCGGCAGCCCGGCGAGTACAGCGTCCGCGTCACGCTGCGCCGCGTCGGCCGCCCCCTGGCCGCCGCCACGACGCTCATAACCATCCGTTGAGCCTAGAGCTCGCCGAACTTCTTCACCAGGTCTGAGGCCTTGGTGGCGTCGAGCTTGAGCACCGCCTGATCCCCGGCGCGGCGGGCGTAGTACGTCCCCCCCTTCTCGCCGACCTCGAACGACGCCTCGGGCTTGTCCTTCTCCCGGATCGTCACCTTGAGGACCGGGCGGTCGAGCCCGTACGTCTCCGGACCCGCGGGCTTGTCCACGAACTCCTGCACCTCCACGCCGCCGACGAGGAAGAGCGCGTCCTGCACCTTGGTGGTGTCGAGGTCCTTGCCGTCGGGCTTCACCCGCTTCCATTTGGAGACGTCGGCCCCGTCCTTGTCCTTCGACGACGAGCGGCCGTAGGCCTTCTTGACTCCGCCCGCCTCCACGTCGAAGCCCTCGACGTCGAAGCTCGAGACCTCGAGCAGCCGCTTGGCCCGGAGGTCGTCCTTCCCCTTGGCCAGCGTGTCGAGGACCTGGTCGGGAATGACCGCCACCAGGCCGCGGCCGCCTTCGCGCGCGTAGTGCTTCTTCTCCCCGGTGGCGGCGCCGATCTCCAGCGTCTTCGTGTGGCCGTCGGCGAGGCCGAGCCGTACCGTGCGGACCGGCTTGTCGAGGCCGTAGGGCTTGGGGTCGGTGGCGTCCTCGGCCGCCACCGACTCCATGCGCAGCGTCTCCAGGTTCCCGAGAAGGCCGTCCACCGACCACCGGCCCGCCCGCGTGGCCAGCGGCGCGGTGAAGCCCCACTCGCCCCGCTCGTCGCGGGCGAGGGCGTAACCGCCGTCCGGGCCGCTGACCTCCAGCGTCCGCACCGCGTCACGGCTCACGTGGAGGAGGTCGCGGTCCCGGAGGTCGAACGGCTTCTTGTCGAAGACGGCGGCGCTGTAGGCGGGCACGGTGAACACGCGGGGCTTGCTCGGCTGCTTGGCGTAGACGGAGCCCTCGTCGGGTGTCTTGTTGCCGAAGAGGACCTCCTGGGCCGGCGCGCCCTGCTGGGCCACGGCGACGCGGCTCTTCGGAGGGTCGAGCCCGAAGTCGGAGAGCTTGCCCGGCGCCTCGGTCACGACCTCGTCGATCTCGAGGCCCTCGAGGCTCGAAAGCACCGATTCGGACTCCTGGCTGTCGGCGGGGGCCGCCTGGGGAGCGGTCATGCGCCAGCTCGTGCCGTCCTTGACGAGCTTGACCTCCTCCTTCCCCGCGCCCGCCAGCGTCAGCTCCTTCACCTTCGCCTTGTCCAGCGCGAGGACCTTCTCCTTCGGCTTCTCGGGCTTCTCTTCCTTCTTGGACTCGACGAAATAGATGTAGGCGCCGAGGCCGGCCGCCACCGCGAGGGCGAGATAGGTCTTCCAGAAGTCGGGCGGCTTCATCCGCGGCGCTTCCACCAGGCGGCGATGCCCATGACGACGAAGGCGCCCGGGATGAGGAGCAGCGCCACGATGAGGACGTTCTGCTGCTGCTGGCGGGTGAGGAACATGCGCTGGTCCTCCGGCTCCTTCGGCCGGATCGAGATGAGGTCGGGGTCCTGGGCCAGCCACGCCACCGTGTTGAGGAAGAAGTCCTGGTTGCCCTGGAAGCCGAGGAGCGCGTTGCTGGCGAAGTCGCTGTCGCCGAAGACGGCCACGCGGCCTTCCGGAGGCGACGGCGGCTCTTCGGCCGGAGACGGCGACGGCGCCGGCGACGACCCGGGCGCCGGCGAGGCGGGCGAGGGTGAGGGGGCGGGGCTGGCCTTGATGGTCGCGACCGCGCCGAGGGAGATCGGACCCTTGCGGTCCTTCCCCTCGTTCATCTCGATCGGCTCCTTGAGCGTGAGGTCCGTCTCCGCCCACGAGGCGGGGGCGGTCTGCACGATGCTCTGGGTGGTCACGCCCTCGACGGTTCCCTTGCCCGCTTCGGCGCTGCGCGCGGTGTGGAAGGCGGTCATGACCCGGAAGTCCTTGGTGATCTCGTGGAAGGGATACGACGCCGCGATGGGCGTCAGCGGCCCGGTGCCGAAGATCTGGCTCGCGGGCGAGACGTCCACCACGATGTCCTTGCCGAGCTCGACGTTCCACTCCTTGACGAGCGCGTCCAGGTTGGGGGTGGCCGTCTTCAGCTCGGGCTCGGCCATCACGAGCACCTTGCCTCCGCTCTTGGCGAACCGGCGCAGCGCGTCGATCTCGCTCGGCAGCAGGTCGTGCTGCGGTCCGGCCACGACCATCGCCGTGCACTCCGCGGGGACCGAGGGCTCGCGCGCCAGCAGCACCTTCTTCGTCTCGTACTGGCTCTTGCCGAGCGCGCTCTTGACCGCGGAGAAGCCGGCATCGGCGCCGTCGTCGATGTCGCGCTCCCCCTGTCCCTCCACGAAGCACACCGTCTTCTTCGCCGCGCGGGTCACCTTGATGAGGGCGTTGGTGACGTCCTGCTCGGAGTCGTTGCTGACCTTCTCGCGCTTGCCCCCCCGCTCGATCACGACGATCGGCCAGGGACCGCGCACCTCGTAGGCGATCGCCTTCGTGGGGCTCGCGATGGGGTCCACGAACTCCACCTTCACCCGGGAAGATGCCGCCTGGTACTCCTGCATGCGGTCCTTGCCCGCCGACGATTCCTGCGCGCGCTGGAAGTAGGTGACCTTGACGTCTTCCTTGAGCCCGCCCAGCACCTTCTTGGTCTGGTCCGAGAGGCTGTAGCGCTGGTTCTTGGTCAGGTCCCACCGCTTCGTGTGGCGAGAGACGAGGTAGTTGACGGCGCCGAGGATCGCGACGACGACGAGCACCAGCACCGCCGTGTTCGCCCCGTATCTCATCTGGCGGCGCCCCACGCGCTTCGCGATCTCGTCCCCGCGGAGGAGGATGTGGGCCAGGATGAGGGCCCCCCCCGCGATGAGGTAGAAGTCGGGCTTGCCGGGCAGCGTGCGGCCGGACCGCTCCCAGGCCGCGGACCCGATGATGACGACGAGGCCGAGGGGAGCGAGGAAGTCGATCGCCCTCCGCATCACGCCCTCCACCGCTGGCTCTGCACCGACTCGTGGGCGAGGAACAGCCCGAAGGCGATGAAGCTCAGATAGAACACCACGTCCTTCAGGTCCACCACTCCCTTGACCATGTCCTCCATGTGCGTGGTGACCCCGAGATAGGCGAGCGCCCGCATGAGGGGTCCCGCCGACGGGTCGTCGGCCCACCCCAGCGTCCACACGCCCAGGAACAGGCAGAACGAGAGGATGCCGGCCACGATCTGGTTGCGCGTGAGCGTCGAGACGAAGACGCCGAGCGCGAGGAAGCACGAGCCGAAGAGCAGCAGCGCGAGGGCGCCCGTCAGGACCGGCTTCCACTCCGGGGGCGTCGACGCGTAGTGCCAGATGAGGGCCAGGTTCAGCAGGCCGGCCAGGATCATCAGGCCATAGAGGCCGACCGCGGCCAGGAACTTGCCGACGACGATCTGGAGATCGGTGATGGGCGCGGTGGCGAGCAGCTCGATCGTGCCCTGCCGCTTCTCCTCCGCGAAGAGACGCATGGTGAGCATGGGGGCGAGGAAGAGCGCCACCACGGCCATGTTGTGCATCACCGGGCGGATCAGCCACTCGTTGAGGGACATCTTGGGGCCGCCCCCGAACTCCATCTGCTGGGCCGCCATCATCGACTGGCGGAGGAAGAGCGAGAACGCGAAGTAGAAGAAGATGCCGAAGAGCAGCGTCCACACCATCAGGGCCACGTAGGCGATGGGGCTGCCGAAGTAGTGGCGCCACTCCTTCTCGACGATCGCCCACACGTTGCGCAGGGCGGTCATGCGGTCACCTCCTGTGACGCCGGCGGGGGCGGGGGCGGCGCCTCCGCGTGAGCGGTGTCGGTGGTCGTCAGGTGGAGGAAGATCTCCTCCAGGCTCATGCCCACCTGCTGCAGGGCGAGCAGGTCGAGGCCGCGCGAGACGACGGCGCGCGCGATCTCGGCCCGCACGTCGCGGCCCGCTTCCGCCTCCACCTCGAGGGTCGTCCCCTCGGGAGATTCGGCGCGCGCGCGCACGGAGAGAACGCCCGGAACGGAACGCACCGCCTCCGCGGCGGCGGACGCCGCCTCGCCCCGGACGTCCACGCGCAAGGCGCCCGCCCCCCGCAGCCGGCGGGTCAGGTTCTCGGGCGTGTCCTCGGCCACCACCTTGCCCTTGTTGATGATCACCACGCGCCCGCAGGTCATGGAGACCTCGGGCAGGATGTGGGTGGAGAGCACGATCGTGTGGTCGCCCCCGAGGCTCTTGATGAGCTCGCGGGTCTCGATGATCTGCTTGGGGTCGAGCCCGGCGGTGGGCTCGTCGAGGATCAGCACGTCGGGGTTGGCGAGGATGGCCTGGGCCAGGCCCACCCGCTGGCGGTAGCCCTTGGAGAGCTGGCCGATCAGCTTCCGCCGCACGTCTCCGATGCGCGTCTTCTCGACCGCCTCGTCGATCTTCGCCTTGCGGGACGCGGACGGAACGCCCTTGATCTTGGCGCAGAAATCCAGGAAGCCGTCCACGTCCATGTCCGGGTAGAGCGGGGGCGTCTCCGGGATGTAGCCCACGCGCCTCTTCACTTCGAGGGGGGCCTGGAACACGTCGTAGCCGGCCACGCGGGCGGTGCCCTCGGTGGGCGGCAGGTAGCAGGTGAGGATACGCATGGTGGTGGTCTTCCCGGCGCCGTTGGGACCGAGGAAGCCCAGGATCTCCCCCTTCTGCACGCGGAAGGAGATCCCGTCCACCGCCGTCGTGCGGCCGTAGCGCTTGGTGAGGTTCTCGACCTCGATCATTTCGATTCAGCCTTCATGAAAAGGGACGGGGCGGTCGCACGCCAGCGCGCGCCGTCCACCAGTTCTGTTCAATTCGGATGAGTGCCCGTTCTCGCTGCGATCCATCCTGGGTGGCCCAGGGCCGTGCGGCCCGGGGATGCCCGCGCGCCCCCCGACCGGGCGGGCGCGAGGCGAGGAAATCGTATGATAGCGACCGGGGTTTCGAGCTGTCAAACGAGCGCCGCTTCTCGACCCACGCCGCCGCCCTCCGGCGGCTCGCGGATCGCGCCCTGGAGGCCCCGGACCTCGAGGCCCTCGTTCCCCTGCTCACCCGCGACCTGCCCGAGGCCCTCGACGTCGAAGACGCGACCTTGCTCCTGTGGGACCGCAAGCTCGACTCGTTCGAGGTCCTCTCCGCCGGAGGGAAGGGGGGCGGCGCCCTCAAGCCGGGACAGGTGGTGGAGGCTCCCGAGGCGCGCTTCCTCCTCGCGGAAGGCGTCCTCCTGGAGACGCCCACCGGGCGCGGAGAGGGTGTGCTCGTGCCCCTCCTCGCCCGCAGCGGCCTCGTCGGCATGCTGGTGCTCGGCGCGCGCCGCGGCCGGCGGCGCCGACCGTTGCGCGCCGTCGAGAGCCGGGAGCTGTCCTCGCTCGCCGCCCGCGCCGCCCTCGCCCTGGAGAACCACCTCTACCAGCGCGAGGTCATCGCCTCCGAGCGCATGGCTGCGCTGGGCACGATGGCGGGCATGCTCGCCCACGACTTCCGGGGGCCCATGACCGTCATCCGGGGCTACGCGGAAACCATGGCCGACGATCCCTCCGCTCCCGCCGACATCCGCGATCGGGCCCGGCTCATCACCCAGATGGTGGACCGGCTGGAGCGCATGACGGCGGAGACGCTCGACTTCGCGCGCGGCGGCCGGCGGCTGGCCCGCCGCCCGCTCGCCTTGGGCACGCTGCTCGAAGAGCTGGCGGCCGGCGTGCAGGCCGAGCTGCCCACGCTGGAAGTGACCCGCGACTTCCGCGTGCCGAAGGACGCCATGGCCGCGCTCGACCTGGACAAGCTGCGCCGCGCGGTCGGCAACATCGCCGCCAACGCCCGCGACGCGATGGGGGGAAGGGGGCGGCTGCACCTGGCGGCCGAGCTGGCCCCGCCGTCCGCCGGCGACGGCGCGCTCCGGCTCGTCCTCACCGTCGCCGACGAGGGTCCGGGCGTGCCGCCGGAGATCCGCGACCGGCTCTTCGAGCCCTTCGTCACGCGCGGCAAGAAGAGCGGCACGGGGCTGGGGCTCGCCGTGGCTCGCCGGTTCGTCGAGGACCATGGCGGCACGCTCGAGCTGCTTCCGGAGGGGCCGGGGGCCCGGTTCCGCATCGCCCTGCCCCTGGGGGCGTAGAATTGATGCGGGCCCATCATGAGATTCTCGGTACTGGTCGTCGCCCTCAGCGCTCCCCTCGCCGCTTGCCGCTCGCCCGATCCGCGGTCGGCCGCGGAGGTATCGGATACGGAGACGTATTGGGCCATCGACAACGCCCAGGGCGAACGGCAGTTCATTGCCCCCGTCGTGCGCTTCAACGTCCACAACAAGGGTGACAAGCCGCTGCGCACGCTCGAGGCTCAGGCCACGTTCCGGCGCAAGGGCGAAGACGTGATCTGGAGCTCGGCGTGGACGAAGGTCATGGGGCCGAGCGGCGCCCCGCTCGCGACCGGCGCCGGCAGCCTCGTCGTCCTCAAGCCGGAGGGCGAGGGCCGGTACTTCACGAACGGCTCGCCCGAATCGATGTTCACCCACCCGCAGTTCCGCGATGCGACCGTCGACGTCTTCCTGCGCATCGGCTCCTCACCCTGGACGAAGTTCTTCAGCGCCGGCATCGAGCGGCGAATCGGCACGCGCAGCGTGCAGGCCGCCGCTCCCTGATGGCCCGGGTCAGCTTCCAGCACCTGAGCGGCGCGGAGCAGGGCCGCTCCACGAATCTGCCCCGCCTGCCCGCCACCATCGGCTCCGACCCCGACGTCGACGTCGTCATCCCCGGCCTCGCCCCCCGCCACGCCGTGCTCTACCAGCGCGACGGCGACATCGTGCTCCTCGACAGCGGCTCCACCCTCGGGACCTTCCTCGCCGGCAACGAGATCCAGGAGGCGGTGCTGAGGAACGGCGACGTCGTCCAGCTGGGGCGGGGCGGACCGCGCCTGCGGTTCCGCCTTCCCGACGGGCCGCGGGCGCGGACGGAGCAACTGCTGCTGGCGTTCCGCATGGCCCACCATCAGAGCAGCCGCAGCTTCCGCCGCACCCTCGCGGTGGTGGTGGTGGTCGCGTCGGCGCTGCTCGGGTGGAGCTTCCTGCAGTCGCGGCGGCTCGACCGGGAGGTGACGATGCTGCGCCGCGCGGTGCAGCAGGCCGACGCCGAGCGACGCGCCTTCGAGGCCCGCGTCGAGGCGGAGCGGCAGCGCGGCGACGCGGAGGGACGTCGGCTCGCGCGGGCGCGGGCCCGCGAGGCGGAGCTGCTCCACCAGCTCACCGACCCCGCCCGGGGCGAGGTGCCGGCCCTCAGGGCCGAGCTGCAGGCCACGCGCGACCGGCTCCAGGCCATCGAGGCGGAGCGCGCCGCCGGCGAGCGCATCATCCGCGACTTCGGCTCCGGCGTGGCCCTCATCCAGGGCGCCTACTCCTTCGCCGATGCGTCCGGGCGGCCGCTGCGGTACCACGAGGACGACGCCGGCGCGACGATCCGGCAGAGCGACGGCGGGCCCGTGCTCGACGCGGAGGGCACCGGGCCCGTGCACGTGATCGAGTACTACGGGACGGGCTTCCTCGTCGACGGGAAGGGGCTCATCCTGACCAACCGCCACATCGCCGAGCCATGGTGGAACGATGACGAAGCGGACAAGCTGCTGAAGGCCGGCTTCCATCCCCGGCTCTCCTACCTGCGCGGCTTCTTTCCGCAGCATCGGCAGCCCTTCGAGCTCGCGTTCGAGCGGCGGTCCGACACCGTCGACCTCGCCCTGCTCAAGGTGAACCTGAGGGGCAGCAGGATCCCGGTGCTCCCGCTGGACCGGTCCCACACCGGCTCGGTCGCCGGCCAGCCGGTGGTGGTGGTGGGCTATCCCGCCGGCCTGGAAGCCATCCTGGCCAAGGCGGAAAACGGTGTCGTCAAGCAGATCCTGGAGTCGCACGGCACCAACTCGGAGCGCGTCACCGAGGCGCTCAGCCTGCGCGGCCTCATCCGTCCCTCGACCACCCAGGGCCACATCGGGGACATCACCCGGAGCGACATCGTCTTCGACGCGCCCACGACCCAGGGGGGCAGCGGCGGGCCGATCTTCAACAAGAACGGCCAGGTCATCGCCGTGGAGTACGCGGTGCTGCCGAAGTTCGGGGGCAACTCCTTCGGCGTGCCCGTCACCTACGCGCTGGAACTGCTCGAGCTTCGCCGCGCCGGCCGCAAGAAGCCGGTGGCCTGAGCGCTTATACTCTGCGGCCGATGGCGCTGCCTCCCCCGGGACCGCGGCGGGACCTCGCGATCGCACTCCTCTTCACCCTCGCCGCCGCCGTCTTCCGGCTGCCCCGGCTCGGGGTACCCGGCGAGGAGGTCTTCGACGAGGTCTACCACGCCAAGACCGCCCTCCAGTACCTGAACGGGGAGTCGCCGACCGAGTGGGTCCACCCTCCCACCGCGAAGCTCCTGATCGCGGTCGGCGTGTGGCTCTTCGGCTACGTTCCCTGGGCGTGGCGGCTGATTCCGGCGCTGGCGGGAGTGGCCCTGGCCCCCGTCTTCTACCTGTTCGCGCGCCGCGTGCTCGTCACCGAGCGGGCGGCCGTGCTCGCCACGGTGCTGCTGCTCTGCGACGGCGTCTATCTCGTGCAGAGCCGGATCGCCATGACGAACATCTTCGCGGTGCTGTTCCAGGTCTCCTCCGCGCTGTTCATCCTGCGGGCGGCGCTGCGGCCGCGGCTCTCCGCGCCCGACATGGCGGCGGCGGGGCTGTTCCTGGGCCTCGCCCTCTCCACGCGCTGGACGAGCCTTTGGGCCGCCGGCTTCCTGGGCCTCGTGCTGCTGGCGGTGCGCCGGCTGCGGATCATCAAGCCGCGCGAGCTCACGCTGACCGTGCTGGCGTTCCTGGTCCTGCCCGTGGGCATCTACGTCCTCAGCTATGTCCCGTGGATGCGGCAGGGGCACGAGCTGAAGGAGCTGCTGCCGCTGCAGAAGGCGATCTGGCGCTACCACGCCGACCTGCGCGCGACGCATCCCTACTTCAGCCGGTGGTACACCTGGCCGCTGCTCTACCGGCCCACGTGGTACTACTTCAAGCAGACGGGAGAAACGATCCGCGGCATCGTGGCCCTCGGCAACCCGGCCCTGTGGTGGGCCTCGGTCCCGGTGACGGTGTGGGCGCTGGTCACGGGGACGAAGGAGAAGGACGCGCGCCGGCTCTTCTCGGGCCTCGGCTTCTGCGCCATGTACCTGCCGTGGGGCATCTCGCCGCGGACGCTCAACTACAGCCACTACCTCTTCGAGGCGATCCCCTACGCGTGCCTGAGCCTCGGCGCGCTCCTCGACCGCGGCGGAGACGGGAAGTGGGTGCGCGTCTACGTCGCGCTCGTGGTCGTGCTGTTCTTCTTCTTCCTTCCGTTCCTCATCGCCCTCCCCATCCCCGCCCGCTGGTACTTCCACGACCTCGGCGGCGGCGTCCGGCCGTGGACGTGGTTCCCGAAGTGGGTGTAGACCCGCGGCGGCATCGTGCTGATCCGGTGAGGCCCTTGCTATACTCGACGGCGGAGGTCGTTCCCGCATGGCCCTGGTGACCGAAGAGGTCGCGGCTCAGCTCAAGGGCGAGTTCGCCCAGCTCGCGAACCCCGTCCGGCTGGCCGTCTTCTCCCAGGCGCTGGCCGACCCCGAATCCGAGCAGGTGCGGCGCCTGGTGGAAGAGCTGGCCGCGCTCGACCCCCGCCTCTCCGTCGAGTCGTACAACTTCGTCCTCGACAAGGAGAAGGTGGAAGCGCTCGGCATCACGCGCATCCCGGCCATCGCGATCATGGGCGCCGAGAAGGACTACGGCATCCGCATGTACGGCCTCCCCTCGGGTTACGAGTTCGGCACCCTCGTCGAGGCCATCCTCGACGTTTCCCGCGCCGACAGCGGCCTGTCCGAGGAGACTCGGGCCGGCCTCAAGGAGCTGGCGCGCCCCGTCCACCTCCAGGTCTTCTCGACGCCCACCTGACCCTACTGCCCCCGGGCGGTCCGCCTGGCTTTCCGGTTCGCGATCGAGAGCGACAAGATCACCGCCGACGGCGTCGAGGTCACCGGCTATCCCGAGCTGGCCCAGAAGTACTGCGTGTCTTCGGTGCCGAAGACGGTCGTGGGCGAGACCGTCGAGTTCGTGGGCGCGGGCCCCGAGTCGATGCTGCTGAAGCACGTCCAGCAGGCGGCCGCCCCCGACGGCAGTCTGATAGTCTGAGGCAGTGGACCGGGCCTGAGCGCCGCGCGCGCCCCCGCTCCCGGCGCGAGCTCTACATCGACGCCTTCCGGGGGCTGATGGCCCTCGTGATGGTCCAGGGCCACCTCAACGACGCCCTCCTCTCGCCCGCGGCCAAGGCGGGTGTGCTCTACCAGCTGCAGCTCGTCATCCACGGCTCGACGGCGCCCGGCTTCCTCTTCGCGTCGGGCTTCGTGGCCGGGCTGCCCCGCGCGCCGCTGTCGGTGCGCGCCAGCGTGCGCCGCGCGCGCCGGCTCCTCTTCCTGCTCGGCGTCGGCTACGCGCTGCACCTGCCCTACCTGTCGCTCTGGAAGACGCTGTTGCAGGCCACCCCGGCCGACAAGGCCCACGCGCTCTCCTGCAGCGCGCTCCACGTGATCGCCGTGACCCAGCTCTTCGTCCTCGCCCTGCAGTGGGCGGTGGGGCGGCGCTGGGTGGCGGTGGCGGCGGGACTGGCCATGCTCGTGCTCGCGGCCACGCCTGCGGTGTGGGCCTCGGACCTGTCCCGGCGGCTTCCCCTCGCCCTCGGCGCCTACATCGACGTACGAGCGGCCCCGTCGGCGTTCCCGATCTTTCCCTACTCGGCGTTCGTCCTCGCGGGAACGGTGGCGGGAGCGGCGCTCGGCCGCCAGGACGCGGCCACGCGCGCGCGTCGCGCCCTGCGCGGGGGCGCCGGCCTCCTCGCCGCGGGCGCGCTCGTCGCGCTGGCCTTGCGCGGCCGCGTGGAGTTCTGGGGCCCCTCGCCCGGCTACGCCTTGCTCCGGCTCGGGGCGCTGCTGCTCCTCCTCCTGGGAGTGGAGAGGGCGGTGCGGCGGAGAGGGAGGATCGCCTCCGCCCTGGCCCTCATCGGCCACGAAACCCTTCTCGTCTACGTGCTGCATCTGCAGCTGCTCTACGGCGCCGTGCTGTGGCCCGCGCCCCTGGCGCCGTGGGCCGGCCGGGTCGGTCTCCTCGCCGCCGACACCGTGCTCCTGTCGGCGATGGTCGTGGTGCTCTTCCTCGCCGCGTGGGCGTGGCACCGGCTGAAGGTCCGCTGGCCCCAGGCCGCCCAGACGCTGCTGTCGTTCCTCACGGTCGCCTTCATCTGGGAGTTCTTCACCCGGCCATGGTAGGCTCGCGCGCGATGTCTGCGACCCTCGTGGAAACGGTCGAAGAGCCTTCGCCGGCGCGCGAGATCGAGTACTGCCGATCCCTCGAGCAGGGCCGGATCCTCCTCTTCGAGCGGCCGCCTTTCGAGCTGCCCGCGGCGGAGCGGTCGCTGCTGCTGGCCCAGCGCCAGTCACGCGCCGGGTACCACAAGAACATCGCCTACCGCCCCGCCCAGGACCGGGTGACGGGCTTCGCGCGGGGCGCGGACACGGTGCGCTTGCGCGACGCGCTGCGGCTCTACTCGCGGCGGGCGACGGAGTTCGCGGCCTGGCTCCTGCCTCGCTACGCCCGGACGTGGCGGCTCGACCTGGCCAGCTTCCGGCCGGAAGAGGAGGCGGGACGCGCGCTGCCCCCGCGCTCGCGCAACGACCTCATCCACGTGGACGCGTTCCCCACCCGGCCCACGAGGGGCGACCGCATCCTGCGCCTGTTCACCAACGTCAACCCGGCCGAGCCCCGCGTCTGGCTGAGCGGCGGCACCTTCGAGGAGATCGCGCCGCGCTTCGCGCCCCAAGCGCTCGTCGATCGCGCCCGCCGGGAGGGGCTCGGCGACCGCCTGCGCCGTTTCGCGCGCGCGGCGGGCCTGAAGGTGGCGGTGCGCTCGCCGTACGACCGCTTCATGCTGTCGTTCCACCATTACCTCAAGGAAAGCGCGGCCTTCCAGGAGGCGGCGGAGAAATCCAGGTTGGAGTTCCCGGCCGGCGCGACGTGGATGGTGTTCACGGACATGGTCTCCCATGCGGTGCTCAAGGGCCGCTACGCGCTCGAGCAGACCTTCCTGGTGGCCCGGGACAGCCTCGTTCTCCCCGAAAAGGCCCCCATCGCGATCCTGGAACGGATCGCGCGCGCCCCCATGGGCTGAGCGCAAACGATAGAATCGGGCTAAGGAGCTACATCATGAACGCAAGAATCGCGATCACCGCGCTGGGCCTGGTGGCGCTCGTCAGCCTGGCCGGCTGCGCCCGCAGCTGCGCGCGCGGCGAGCCCGCTCCGACGCCGGCCGCCTCCATGGCCGTCTCCGGTGCCCCGGCCGCCGGCGCGGCCGACACGGCGCGCACGGT
The DNA here is from genome assembly GCA_003222275.1 of Acidobacteriota bacterium. Classification (GTDB taxonomy): domain Bacteria; phylum Acidobacteriota; class Vicinamibacteria; order Fen-336; family Fen-336; genus AA32. The sequence goes on from QHVJ01000124.1 coordinate 36,480, forward strand.
TCTCATCGACTCGGTCGTGCTCGGCCACAGCCTGTCTCCGGACGGCAACGTCGGCGCCCCCGGGACGTCGTTCGCCCAGGGCGGCCCGCTGTTCGTGTCGCTGAACGTCAGCGCGATCTCGCCCGGCACCGAGGTCAAGCTCTCTTGGTACGGCCCCAGCGGGACCGGCGAGGGCGACGACCAGCTCGTGGTACCTCCGGGGGCGAACGTCGTCAACTTCCGGGCCAAGGACACCTCGGCCTGGCCGCCCGGCACCCACCGCGTGGAGATCTGGGTCGGGGGCGCCAAGGCGGGCGAGAAGACGTTCACCATCACGTCCTCCGGAAGCCCCCCGGCCCCGTCGAGCCCGCGCTAAGGGGTGCTGGAGACCTCCTCCGGCACGAGCGTTCGGCACGCGGAGCGGAGCATCTCATCTGTCGTCTCGCCGAGGATTCACTCCGAGGCGAGACGCTGGATGATGCACAGTGCGAAGCGGAGCGTGCCGCATTCGGATCACGCGAAGCGGAGCGCGCCGCATTCGCCTTAGATGCTGATCTGGCTGGACGAGATCGGGGACGCCGACCGCCTCCGCGTCGGAGGCAAGGCCTTCGTTCTCGCCCGCCTGCGCCGGGCCGGCCTTCCCGTGCCCGACGGCTTCGTCCTGACCGCAGACGAGGCCGTCGACGGCGACCACGAGGCCGCGCTCGCCGCCGCCGCGGCGCACCTCGGCCGCGCGGCCGCGGTGCGATCCTCGGGCGCGCTCGAGGACACCTCGGAGGCGAGCTTCGCCGGACAGTATCGGACGCTGCTGGACGTGAGCCCCGACGCGGTCGCGCGGTCGGTGGAAACCGTGCGCCGGTCCGCGGCCGACGCCGCCGGCTACGCGCAGGCGCTGGGGCTCCACGGCGCTCCGGCGCCGTCGTCCCTGCCCGTGCTCGTGCAGCGTTTCGTGGAGGCGCGAGCGGCGGGAGTCGTCTTCAGCCGCCATCCCCTCGACCCCGGGGCGATGCTGGTGGAGTCCCACGCCGGGCCGGGCGAGGGGGTGGTCTCGGGGACCGTGCGTCCCGAACGCTACGTCCTCGATCGGGAGACGGGCGAGCTGCGCGACGGCGCGCCGCGGGGAAGCCTTGCCGCCGACCTGCACCAGGTCTTTCTCCTCGCGCGGCGGGCGGAAGAGCTTCTCGGGGCGCCGCAGGATGTCGAGTGGGCGCTCGCCACGGACGGCGTGGTGTTGCTGCAATCCCGTCCGATCACCGTCGAGGTCGAGCCGCCGCGCGACCCGCGGCTCCGGCGGTTGACCCGCGCCAACGTCGGCGAGGTGCTGCCCGATCCCGTCACGCCGCTCACGGCGT
>QHVJ01000414.1 GCA_003222275.1 Acidobacteriota bacterium
CGCGAGGAGCTGCCGTCCAAGAAGATGATCGTCCTCCACCCCGGCGATCAGCTCTGGGAGTACATCGCCGGCGGCGCGGGCTACGGCGACCCGCTCGACCGCGACCCCGTCGCGGTGTTCGCCGACGTGCTGGACGGCAAGGTCTCGGCCGCGCTGGCGATCACCGAGTACGGCGTCGTGCTGACGCCCGACGGCGCCGCGGTGGACGAGGTGAAGACCAAGGAGTGCCGGGAGCGGCTGCGCAGGACGCGGGGCGTCCGTTGATGACGGGTGATCGGACCGCTCGCCGTGTGTATCTGATTTTCCACTCTTGACAGCGGTCAACACGGGCGCCTGCGGCGCGTCAGCAGCCGCCAACGGATCTCGCTCCAGCGGCCCGTGGCGGCGCCGGGGCACGCCCGGACACGCGTTGCTTGAAAAAATCGGGATCGGCGCGCGATCGTGCGTCTGGCGGCGCTGGTGACGGCCGAAAATCGGAGTGTAAGGTCGGCGCAGAGCCATGGAGGACTCGCCGATGAACCTCAGCACTCCCAACATTCTTCCGACCCCCGCGCACCTCGTGGAGCTCGAGCGGCTCGGCGACGCGATCGCCGAGCTGTCCGCCCACCTCGACGCAGCCACCGCGCGCCTGCTCGATCTCATCCGTGAGTTCGACGCCCGCGGCGGCTGGGGCAACGGCTTCGCCTCGTGCGCCGCGTGGCTGACCTGGCGCATCGGGCTGGACCGGGGCGCCGCCCGCGAGCGCGTGCGCGTGGCACGGGCTCTCGGCTCCCTGCCGCGGCTGGCCCAGGCGCTCGCGCGTGGCGAGCTGTCCTACTCAAAGGTTCGAGCGCTGACCCGGGTCGCGACACCCGAGACCGAAGAGCGGCTGCTCAAGGTCGGCGGGGCGGGCACCGCTGAGCACGTCGAGCGCATCGTCCGGGGCTGGCGCCGGGTCGACCGCATCGCCGAGGCGCAGGAGAGCACTCGGCGCCACCAGCGCCGTGCACTTCACGTGTATCAAGACGAAGACGGCATGGTCGTCGTTCGCGGGCGTCTGGAGCCGGAAGCGGGGGCCGTCCTCATGAAGGCGGTGGAGGCAGGCCGGGAGGCGCTGTATCGGCGCAGAGACGACGTCTCCGCGGAAACGCGGCCCGACGGACTGCCGCGCACAGGGCTGATCATCGCCGACGACCCGCCGACGCTGGGCCAGCAGCAGGCCGATGCCCTCGCCCTCATCGCCGAGACGGCGCTCCACCACGGCATTGATCCGGGCGCGCCGGGGGAGCGATATCAGGTGGTCGTCCACATCGATGCCCACGTGCTCGCCGACGCGGACGCGCCGGGCCAGTCGGTCCTCGAGGACGGCGCCCACGTTTCCGCGGAAACGTCTCAGCGCCTGGCGTGCGATGCGAGCCGCGTCGTGATGCGCCACGATCCCGATGGCCGGGTCACCGAGGTCGGCGCCCGGACGCGCACCATCCCACCGGCGCTACGGCGGGCGCTCCAGCACCGCGACAACGGTTGCCGTTTCCCCGGCTGCCGGCTGCCGTTCGGCCAGGGGCATCACATCCGGCACTGGGGCAACGGGGGCCCGACGACGCTGTCGAATCTCGCGATGCTCTGTCGTCGCCACCACCGCGCGGTCCACGAGGAGGGCTACATGGTAGAACGGCAGCCCGAAGGAGAGCTGAGATTCCGACGGCCGGATGGACGGCTACTGCCGCACGTCCCGCCGCCGGCTACGGTGCCAACCGAGCCCGTCGAGACGCTGCGAGCGCAGAACGACGCACGAGGACTTCACATCGACGCGCAGACCTCGAGGCCCGGCTGGTTCGGAGAGCGGCTCGACCTCGGCTACGCTATCGACGTCTTGCACCCGCTGGCCACCTCCAGAGCCTGAGCGTCAGATCGCTTGCGCTCAGGAGCGGCGCAGCCCCGCAAGCCTCCAGACCTCGACGTCGTAGGTCAGCGTCCCGCCCGACAGGTCCGAGGTGATCGCCGCGAACCCGCTCGAGTCGTCGGCGATGGCGACGGCGTGGTACGCCTTCCCTCCCGACGCGACGATCCGCGACGTCTTGCGCGACACGTCGAAGAGCCGCATGCCGCGCCGGTCTCCGGTGGGCGCCACCACACCTCCGGGAGCGGGACACCGGGCGGCGGGCGCGGGCCCGGGCGCCGCGAGCCACTGACCGAGAAGCGGCGGATCGGCGCCAGCGTCACCGCGAAGCGCAGCGACAGGCAGCTGCCCATGGGGACGGCGGCCACCTCCCTCCAGGCCGTCGCGCCCGCGCGCCTGGGGTTGCCACAGCCTCAGGGCGCCCTCCCCGTGGCGTCCGAGGGAGGCGAGCAGGCCACCGTTCGGCGAAAACGCGAGGTCCACGACGGCCTGGCGGTATTGCAGGGTGATCGGCTCTTCGGTGCCCGCGGCCGTCCAGAGCCGGATCCGCCCGCCCCGCTCGCTGGTCGCCACGTAGCTGACGTCGCGCGGCAGCGCGATCGAGTCGACGAACCCGCGGGCGCTGTTCACCTCGGCGATCTCGACGACCTTGGCAGCCATGGGCGCTGGCGCGGGCGGGGTCTCGCGGCCGCAGCCCAGCGCGACGGCGGCGGCGGCGATCGTCGGGGAAGCCGCAGGTGTGCGGCACGCATGTCGGAAAATTCTACGAACTTTCCTTAGTTTCCGTGTCTCACTTCACGGGTGCACCCCCCTGGCTACCTCCGGCCCGTCTTGACAGCGTCTCCGTCGCCGGCGCAGTATCGCGCCGGTGTTTCGGCTTCGTTTCTGACAACGCGATGCGACCGGACAACTCCTGAAGGCCAGGGGGCACGCATGGCGACCGCGGCCGGATCCGAGCTCAGAGTTGACGTCCACAGCATCGAACCCATCCCCGAGGCGGACAAGGACTCCACCGGACTGCAGCAGATGTGGATCTGGGCCGGGGCGAACATCGCGCCGATCAACTGGGCCCTGGGCGCGCTCGGCATCGTCCTCAAGCTCGGGCTCTGGGAGACGATCGCCGTCATCGTGCTGGGCAACATCGTGGGATGCGGAATCTTCGCGGCCTTCACCGTGATGGGCCACAAGACGGGCGTCAATCAGATGGTGCTCCAGCGCTCCGCGTTCGGGCGCCGAGGCGCCTACCTGCCGAGCGCGCTGATGTTCCTCATGACCCTCGGGTGGATCGGGGTCAACACCTATTTCCCGGTCAAGATCGCCGTCGCGATCCTCGGCCAGTTCGGGATCGGCGACACGTGGCTGACCAATTTCGTCGTCGTGACCGTGGTGATGGTGATCCAGGTGCTGATCGGCATCTACGGGTTCTACGCCATCCGGACGTTCGAGAAGTACACGGTCCCCGTGACCGCCGCCATCATGGTGCTGATGAGCATCCTCGCGTGGACCCGGCCGGGCGTGGTCAACTGGCAGCTCACCAGCACGCTCCCGCCGGCGGCCCACCTGGCGATGATCACCCTCCTCATGACCGCGATCGGGGTGGGCTGGGGGATCTCCTGGGTCACCTGGGCTTCGGACTATTCCCGGTTCGTTCCGCGAAAGGTGTCCTCGACATCTGTCTTCTGGTACAGCTACCTGGGGATGTTCGTTCCCACGGTGTGGCTCGCCATCCTCGGCGCGACCGTGGCCAGCGTGACCAAGGACACCGATCCTGCCAAGATGGTGAGCGCCGTCTTCGGCGGAATCATGAGCATCCTGGTCCTCTTGATGGTGCTGCACGGCCCGATCGCCACCAATATCCTGAACGTCTACTCGGCGGCTCTGGCCGCGCTCAGCATGGGCCTTCGCCTCTCCCGAACCGCCATGGCGCTGATCGCAGGCGTGGTCGGTTATCTCGTCACGATTTACTTCGTCTTCCAGCCCTCGTTCGCCCAGGCCTTCGACAACTGGATGATCAGCCTCCTGCTGTGGATGAGCCCTTGGGCCGGCGTCGTCCTGACCGACTTCTTCATCGTGCGGCACGGCCGCATCGACGTCGGCGAGCTCTACCGCGAGCCGGAGCGGAGCGCCTACGGCGACATCAACTGGGGAGCGATCGTGGCGTTCGTCGTGGGTCTGGTCGCCGGCTGGTCGGTTGAAGACGGTCTGGTTCCGGCACTCAAAGGTCCCATCTCGATCAAGCTGCTCAGCGGCGCCGACCTGAGCTGGCTGGTCGGAATCGTCGTCGCGGGTGGGGCCTACCTGCTCCTCGGCCGGCGTGTCGTGTCCGTTCCCGTCGCGCGACCGATGCGCGGGGCGCGCTGAGACATTCGGCGATGGCGATCGAGGTCGCGAAGGTCATTCTCAAACACGTGCAGGACGCCTCCGGCCTGGAGGAGCGGATCCTCGCCGGCCAGTTCAGCGCTGACGACGTGGTGGCCGTCATCGGCAAGACCGAGGGCAACGGCGGCGTCAACGACTTCACGCGCATCCTGGCCGATAACGCGTTCCGCGCCGCGCTTGCCAAGCACGGGAAACGCAGCGCCGAGGCGATCCGCGGGGTCCCGATGGTGTGGTCCGGCGGCTGCGACGGCGTGATCACGCCCCACGCCACCGTCTTCGCCCGGAACGGCAAGCAGGGGCCGACGACCAAGCAGCGCCTCGTGATCGGCACGGCTGTGAGCCCGAAGATCCTGCCCGAAGACATCGGCCGGCCCGCGATGGTGGAGAAGGTGGCCGAGGGCGTTCGCCGGGCGATGCGCGACGCCGGGATCGACACGACGGCGGACGTGCACTACGTCCAGACCAAGACGCCGCTGCTCACGATCGAGGCGGTGCGAGACGCCGCGAGCCGCGGCCACAGCGTCGCCTGCGAGGTCCACGACTCGATGGGCGTCTCGAACGGTACGACCGCCCTGGGGATCGCCGTCGCCCTCGGCGAGGTCTCGATGCCCAAGTCCGAGCAGATCTGTAAGGACCTCAGCCTGTACTCATCCGTCGCATCCTGTTCGTCGGGCGTGGAGCTGGACGCGGCGCAGATCGTGCTCCTCGGCAACAAGGCGGGCGCCGGCGGGCGCTATCGCATCGGCCACAGCGTGATGAAGGACGCGCTCGACATCGACGGCATCTACGCGGCGATCACCGATGCCGGAGTCGCGCTCCCCACGCGACCTCGTGCCGAGGATCTCCGGGGCCGGCTGGTCAACTGCTTCATCAAGTGCGAGGCGGATCCGCGCGGCGAGCTGCGGGGTCGCCGCCAGATCATGCTCGACGACTCCGACGTTCACCACCACCGCCACAGCAAGGCCGCCGTCGGTGGCGTCGCCGCGGCGGCGATCGGCGACCCGGCCGTGTTCGTGTCCGTCGACGCGATGCACCAGGGCCCGCAGGGCGGCGGACCCGTCATCGCGATCGTCGACGTCGGAGAGTAGACCTCGCGCATCGGGGCTGCGATCCGGCGCAACGAGGATCCTCGCCTGCTGCGCGGGCTCGGCTGCTTCGTCGCCGACGTGGTGCCGGCGGGCCTGCTGCACGCGGCCGGCGTACGGAGCCCGCACGCGCGCGCGCGGATCCGGTCGATCGACGCCTCGCGCGCACGCGCGCAGCGGGGCGTCCACCTCGTGCTCACGGCCGCCGAGCTCGGCCCGCTCAACCAGCCCACGCCGCTGCTCATCCCCCATCCCGAGCTCACGCATCCGCGGACGCCGTGTCCTCTCGCGGTGGACGAGGTCCGTTACGTCGGCGAGCTGGTCGCGCTCGTGGTGGCCGACGATCGATATCTCGCCGAGGACGCCGCGCGGCTGATCGACGTCGACTACGAGGCGCTGCCCGCCGTGGTCGAGCTCGAGGCGGCCGGCGCCGATGGCAGCCCACGCGTGCACGCGGACGTCCCCGGGAACCGCGCCGCCCGGGTCGCGCAGCATGTGGGCGATCCGGACGCGGCGTTCGCGCGCGCCGCCCACGTGTTCCGCGAGCGCCTCGCGATCGAACGCAGCTGTGGCAGCCCGCTGGAGACGCGTGGCGTCGTCGCCGACTACGACGCGCGGACCACGACGCTCCGCGCATGGATCTCCACCCAGGCGCCGCTGCCGATCAAGAACGGCCTGGCCCGCCTGTTCGGCCTGCCCGAGTTCAAGGTCGACGTGATCGCACCCGACGTCGGCGGCGGCTTCGGGACGAAGATCATGCTGTTCTATCCCGAAGAGATCCTGATCCCCGCGGCGGCGATCCGGCTGGGCCGCGCGGTCAAGTGGATCGAAGACCGCTCGGAGCACCTCACGAGCTCGAGCCAGGAGCGCGGACAGCTCCACGAGGTCGAGGTGGCGACCGACGAGGACGGCCGGATCCTCGCCCTGCGCGACCGGTTCCTCCACGACGCCGGCGCGTACACGCCGTACGGCATCATCGTCCCCCTCATCACCTCGACGCAGCTCCCTGGGCCGTACAGGCTTCGCCACTACGCCGTCGAATTCGAGGTCCGCTACACGAACAAGGTGATGGTGACGCCCTACCGTGGCGCGGGGCGGCCGCACGGCGCCTTCGTCATGGAACGCATGATCGGGCGGATCGCGCGCGAGCTCGGCCTTCAGCCGAGCGAAGTCCGGCGGCGCAACTTCATCCAGCCCGACGAGTTTCCGTGGGACGTGGGGCTGACCTTCCAGGACGGCGGTCCGACGCGATACGACAGCGGTGACTACCCGTCGGGACTCGAGATGGCGCTCGAGCGCATCGGCTTCGGAAACTTCCGCGCACGGCAGCGGGCCGCGCGCGCCGAGGGGCGCCACCTCGGGCTCGGAGTCGCGTGCTACGTCGAGGGGACCGGCATCGGTCCCTACGAGGGCGCTCACGTGCGGGTCGAGCCGAGCGGCAGCGTCTACGTCGCGACCGGCCTCACCACCCAGGGGCAGGGACACCAGACGACGTTCGCCCAGATCGCGGCGGAGGCGCTCGGGTGCGACCCGCGGAACGTCACCGTCGTGACCGGCGACACGAGCCGCTTCAACTGGGGGGCCGGCACGTTCGCGAGCCGCGCCCTCGTGACGGCCGGCAACGCCGTCGCGACCGCCGCCGGCAAGGTGCGGGACAAAGCCCTCCGCCTCGCCGCCGATCTGCTGGAAGTTGCGCCGCACGACCTCGAGGTCCGCGACGGCGCGGTCAGCGTCAAGGGCGTCCCCGACCGGAGACTCGCGCTCGGCGCCCTCGCGACGGTCGCCAACCCGATCCGCTACGCGTACGGCAAGGAGGCCGCCGAGGCGGCGCTGCGCCTGGTCAAGCCGCGCCAGGGCGCCGTGCTCCGCGACGGCGAAGAGCCGGGCCTCGAAGCCCGCGGCTACTAC
>QHVJ01000045.1 GCA_003222275.1 Acidobacteriota bacterium
CAGAACTCCTCCAGGCGCGGCGGTGCCGACGGGTCGTCGCCCAGGTCGAACGCGCGCCGGCAGAAGACCCAGCCCTCCACCAGGTCGGGATGGATGCCGCTCGTCTGCTTGATCGGGAAGTAGCCCTGGTTCACCGAGCCGTGGCGGCGGGCCCGGAAGCGCAGCTTCTCTTCGAGGGGAGTCTGCGTGAACAGATCGAGCACCGCGTCATGCGCGCGGTCGTAGAGGTGTCGATCGACGCCGTGGCCTTCGAGGACCGCAAAGCCGATGGCCTCCAGCGCCTCGCCCAGCTCGGTCGCGAACGCGCGGCGATCCGCCTCGCCCCCCCGCAAGAACCGGCCGAGGTCACAGGTCCGGATGGCGTAGTCCTCGTCGAAGGCTTCCGCGCCGTCGGCCGTCTCGGCCAGATGGTAGGTCTGGCGCTTCTCGACCTGATCGTAACGGACGAACTCCCGGTTGGTGGCGCCCACGCCGTCCGACCTCCGGTCCTCCACGCTTGGCCCTCCCCGCGGCTCACAGCATAATCCCGCAGGCACGGTGATGGCGAGGGTGCTCGCGGGCGGCTGTCGCGTCTGGGCCCTCAAGGAAGGCCGTCCGCGCCGGCTCGGCCGCTTGAGGATCTGGGACCGCGCCGGCCGCCGGTCGGGAGCCAAGGCGATCTCGCTTCGCGTGATGGAGCTGGCGAAGGGCCTCTCTCCGGGCATCCGGACCGCCACGGCGGACGACGTGCTCTACGTCCTGCAGGGCCGGGCGACCGTCTATCTCGACGGCTGGCCGCACGCCGTCGGTCCCGACACGGGCCTCTACGTCCGCCCGGGTACGTGCGTGACGATCGACAACCCGGGGCCGGGCTCGGTGATCCTCCTCAGCTCGCGATGCCCGGATCCCGGGAACACGTTGGCCCCGGCCGCGCCGTGCACGGTTCCCGCTCCGGGCGCGCCCGCATCGCCGCCGTCCCTGGTACGCGTCGCGGACCGGCCGTCCGAGACGACCGGCGACCGTTCGTATCACGTGCTGGTGGACTCGTCGGTGGGCTGTAAGGCCGTCACGCAGTTCGTGGGCACGATCCCTCCCGGCCGCTCGCCGGACCACTTCCATCACTACGAGGAAGTGCTCTGCATCCTCGAGGGACGAGGGCGCATGTGGGCCGGACGGAGCCATGCCCCGATCGGGCCCGGTTCCTGCGTCTTCCTACCGCGGCGTCAGGTCCACTGCGTCGAGAACACCGGCCCCGGACCGCTGCGGCTTCTCGGCGTCTTCTATCCGGCGGGAAGCCCGGCCGCGCGCTTGTACCGCAAGGCCTCGTCGAGCAGGAACGCGACGCCGAGGAAGTAGACCGTGACGAAGGCCTGCGTCTCGAGGCCGCCGGCGGTGGTGAACAGGACAGGAAGGCTCAGCGCGGCCACGGCCATGCACAGCATCACGAAGAGCGCCGGCCCCAGCCGCGTCGCCCACGGACGCAGCCGGGCGATCCCGCGCGCCAACCCGAAGAGGAGGATCAGCAGCAGCGTCGGCGCCCAGAGCAGGACCAGCGGCAGCTCGAAGCGCCAGGGCCCGAGGCCGATCCGATCCGCAGGCGTGGCCATCGCGTAATAGGTGTCGATCGCCCCCTCGTTCGACGAGCGGCGCGGCGCGACCGAGAGCCCATCCCGCGGCGCCCAGGGGGAGAGCTTGATCTGCGTCAGCGTCACCCAGAGCCGGCGCGCGAGAATGCCCCCGTACCATCCCGGCGAGGAGCGCACGTCGTCGACGACGAGCCGCCGGAACAGCGCCTCGTTCTCGAGCGCGTTCTCCCACACCGGGTAGCGCTCGGGCGGAGCCATGCCGGCCCGCCGGAGGACCTCGCGGGCCACGTCGTCGTTCCACGCGTGGCCCTTCGTCCGATCGAAATCCCCGAGGCCTTCCCACAGGCCGAGCCAGACCTCGTGGTGCCGCGGCTGGCGGACGATCGCGTAGGGGGTGACGAAGAGCGCGAGGACGACCGCGGCGTGGACGAGGCGCCAGGCCGTGCGCCCGGGAGCGGCGCGGCGAGCGCGCAGCCGCCAGGCGCCGGCGGCGAGCGCGACGACGAAGCCGGGGAGCAGGAAGAGCGAGCCGCTGCGGCAAAGCACGCACAGCGCAAAGACCGCTCCCGCCGCCAGCGACCGGGCGGCGAGCCCGGTCGCGCGCACGTCGGACGAGACCGCGTAGGTGGCGAGGGGCAGGATCGCCACGAGCGCGATCAGGTAGAAGCCGACGGCAGAATAGGGCAGGGAGAGGGAGTCGACGACGTACGGCGAGCACGCGGCGAGAAGCGTGAAGGAAATGCCGGCCACGGTCCGTCCCGCCCGCGCCAGCTCCGCGGCCGCCCAGGCCAGGACGGGCACGGCGACGAGCGCTCCCAGCCAGAGCGGCAGGAAGGGCGCGACGCCGCGCAGGAGCCGGAAGCCCGCAGTGAGAAGGCCGGCGCGGCCGGGGTCGTCGATCTCGCGCGGCATGAGCCGCCGGCCCTTGAGCAGGGGCCTCACCGGGATCGTGCGCCAGAACTTCCAGGGCGGCACGCCCGCCTCCGCCGCGGAGCGCGTCAGGTAGCGCTGGAAGCCGAGCCGCAACTCCGCGCCGTCGGCCGAGTTGATGCTGACCTTCGCCGCCTCGCCGCCTCCGTCGAGATAACGAGTCGCGGCCACCGCGACGTCCTCCCAGTAGCGCCGCGGCGCGGGCAGGTTCGAGAGATCGGCGCCCGCGTGCCAGTAGGCGTTGTGCCACAGGAGCAGCGCGGCGGCCGGGATCCCGGCGAGCAGGAAGCCCGCCATGCGCCGCTGCAGCTCACGCCTCCTTCTGGCTCTCGAGGGCGGGCGCCGGCGCGCCGCCGCCCCGGGCCTGACGCCGTCCGAACGCGTAGAGCACGGCCCCCACCGCGCTCCACAGCAGGCACAGCTCGAGGGTCGTGAGCGACCGCCGCGCCAGGCGCTCGCCGAAATCGAGCGTCCGCAGCGTGCGCACGTCGCCGGCCACCTGAACCGCGACGATGGCGCCCATGCTCAGGAGGGAGACGGCGGCCGCGATGCGCTGGACGGACGGCGGGATCGCAATCGTCGCCTGGCGGAAGAGCGCCGGGTTCAGCCGCGGCAGCAGCAGGAACGCGAGGCTGTGGAGGAAGTAGAGGAGCACGAGGGCGAACACGGCGATGTTGAGGGCGAGGGCGAGCTGCCCGCTCAGCAGGAGGAGAGCGGAGACGGCGAGCGTCAGGCCCAGCCCCAGGACGGGCGTGCCCGTCCGCGGCGCGATCGCTCCCAGCCAGGCAGGGGCCAATCCGTCGCGTGCGAGCATGATGCCGACCCGGGACGGCGCAAGCATCGTCACGTTGAGCGAGGTCGCGACCGCCATGACCGCGCCCAGCGTCACGAACCAGGCGGCGCCGACGGGCAGGTACACCGCTCCCACCTCGGCCATCGGCGCGGCGCTCCGGCCCAGACGCTCCCCGGGCAGCGTGCCGAAGGCGACCGCGGACATCAACAGGTAGACGACGGTCGTGGCCGCGATGCCCCGGAGGAAGATGGCGGGCAGGCGGCTCGTGCTGTCCTTCACTTCGCCCGCGGCCTGCGCGAGCGACTCGAAGCCGGCGTAGGCGAAGAACAGCGGCGGCAGCGCGGCGACGAAGCCCGAGCGGCCGTGGGTGAAGAAGGGCCGGTAGTTCTCGGGGCGGATGACGAACAGCCCTGGGACCACGAGCACGACGATCGACAGCCCGAGCACGGCGCACATCGCCACCTGGATCCGGCCGAACCAGCGGATGCCGAGGACGTGGATGCCGAAGAAGAACGCCAGTCCGGCCAGAGCCACCGCCTGGCGCGCTCCGGCGCCGGCGTCTCCCGCGCCGATCAGCTCGAGCAGGTAGTCCGCGAACGCCTGGGCGAGAAAGGCCAGCGCCCCCAGGTAGGAGATGGCCTTGAGCCAAACGCCGACGAAGGCCAGGCCGTGGCCGCCGAAGGTGCGCGAGACGTGGGTGTACTCGCCGCCGGGGTCACGCCCGAGCGGCGTCGACAGGAAGAAGGAATAAGCGACGGAGGTCGCGAGGATCGCGGGGGAGAGGACGAGGTAACCGAGGATCACGCTGGGGCCGGTGAGCAGCCACGCCTGGCTCGTGACCTTGAAGATGCCGGCCCCGATCAGGATGCCGACGAGAGTGGCGTACGACTCGACGGTGCCCAGGTCCCGGCGGAGGCCCGCGGCGGGGATCGCAGCGGCGGTTCGCTTGCTCGGGAGTGAATCCAGATAGGCGAGCCTACCACGAGGGTCGGCTCAGGCGTAGGCCGGGCGCGGCCGGCCGGCGGCCATCAGCTTGATGAGGATCAAGCCCGCCACGAACCCCCCGACGTGGGCCATGTAGGCGACGCCGCCCTCCGTCTGCTCCGTCCGCGCGATCGACCCCACGCCGCTGACGAACTGGATGAGGATCCACAGGCCGAGCATGACGAATGCGGGCACGGCCATGATGCCGCCGCGGGTGAAGACGCGCACCCGGTTGCGCGGGAAGAGCAAGAGGTAGCCACCGAGCACGCCGCTGATGGCTCCGGACGCGCCCACGGTGGGCATGGCGGAGTGCGGAGACGTGAGGATGTGGGCGAAGGCGGCGGCGACGCCGCAGACGAGGTAGAAGATCAGGTAGCGGACGGCCCCCAGGACCTTCTCGATGTTGTCGCCGAAGATCCAGAGGTAGAGCATGTTCCCGCCCAGATGGGCCCAGCCGCCATGCAGGAACATCGACGTGAACAGCGTGGTCCAGAAGGGGAGCGGGATCATGGGCGGCAGGTCGTGCCGCGCGGAGTACTCGCGGGGGACCACGCCCCACGCGGTGATGAACGACTCGAGCGCTCCCTGCGGCTGGCTCAGCTCGAGGAAGAACGCCAGGATGTTGAGCGCGATGAGCGCGTAGTTCACCAACGCCGGAGGGCCGCCGGGGACCTGATCGTCGCCGACAGGAATCATGGAGCCTCCTCGTCTCATTTGTACACCGCTTTGTATCGCGCGGGCGCCCGCAAAGAAGGTAGACTGCGGCGAAGGAGATCAGAGAGAGCGTGACGCAGCCCGCGAGCGGATTGCCTTCCGCCGCCGTTCTCGCCGAAGCCCAGGGCGCCCTCGCGCTCCGCGCGGACCCGGCCTCCGGCCGCTTCGTCGGCGCGTCCGCGATCGCGGCGCTGCTGTTCCTGCTGGAGCGCGCGCGCGACGGCGATGACGAAGCGGCGGGGCTCGCTCTCGCCGTCCTCCGCCGCACACCGGGAGGGAGTGTTCCGTCGGCGTGGGCCGCCGCCGCCGAAGCGGCCGTTCACGTGGAGGCGGTGGAGGTGAAGCGCGACGACGGCCTCGAGAAGACGGCGCGGGCCGCGGTCGACGCCGCGTTGGCCGCGTTCGGCTGGAACGCGGGGAGCGACGAGGGCGTAGACGAAGGCAGGCTGGGGACCGACGCGCACGGCCTGATGATCGCGACGCTGGCGCGCGCCTCCCTCACCTTCGACGCGCCGGGCTACCGCGAGGCCGCCTCGCGGGCAGGAGAGCGCGCGCTCGATCACCGCGTCGACGCGAAGTGGGGCACGCTGCTTCACCTCGCCGGCGAGGCCGACCGGCCGGCCGGACTGGGCGACTACGCGCTGCTCGTCCGCGGCCTGCTGGAGCTGCTGCCGGCCACCGGCGAGAAGGGCTGGCTGTACGAGGCGGTCCGCCTGCAGGGCGAGCAGGAGGAGCGGCTTTGGGACGTGCGTGAGGGCGGCTACTTCGAGTCTCCGGAGGGGGCGGGCGGCGTGGCCAGGAAGGACGGCTCCGACGGCTCGTTCCTCTCCGGCAACGGGATCGCGGCCCTGAACCTGATCGACCTGTCCCGGCTCTGCGGCGAGCGCAGCTACCGCGACCGGGCGGAGGGCGTGCTGAGGGCGTTCGCGGCCGAGATCGCGCCGGCGCCGCTGGAGCACCTCACGCTCTTGCGCGCCGCGCAGCGCTTCGAGCGTACCTCCTCATCCGTGTGAGCGCGATGGGCCCGCCCGAGGTCGCCAGGTTGCAACCCTGCGACAGCGTCTACGTTTCCCCCCACGCCGACGACGTCTTCCTCTCCTGCCCGGCACGCCTGCTCCAGGATCAGGCGCGGGGCGCGAAAATCCTCGTCGTCACGCTCTTCGACGACGCGGGCCGCTCGCGACCGGCCGCCTCCGCCGACGGGCGCGCGAGCTTTCTCGCCCGCCCCGGGGTCCAGCACCTCGACGTCGGGCTGCCGGCCGCTCACGCCCGCGACCCGGCCTACGCCACCTTCCGCGGCTTGACCGAGGGACGCCAGGCCGCGGACGAGGGCTGCCTGGGCCGGGCCGTCGAGCTGCTGGCCGACGTCGGGCATCGCACGCGCGCGCGCGAGGTCTACCTGCCGCTCGGGGTCGGGCAGCACATCGACCACCGCCTCGCCCACGAGGCGTCGCGCAGCGCCTTCCCTCCCCGCGGCGGAGGCCGCAACGTCTTCCTTTATGAAGAGCGCCCGGAGGCCTTCGTGCCGGGAGCGGTGCGCGTGCGGTTGAGCCAGGTCGGAGCCCGGCTCCCGCCGGGAGCGGTCGAGGCCGCCGACCGCGCCGGTCTCGCGCGGCTCCTGGTGCGCTTCCACGTCGCGCCCACGTTCCGCGGCGACCTCAAGGGCTGGGGCGACCGGCTCCGCTCGGCGGCGCTGGCCGCTCGTCAATGGCGCGAGTCGAGGGCCTGGCATCCGCTGAAGGGATTCGGGCCGCGGCTCCAGCCGGTCGTCGACGCGGCCGCCGAGCCGCCGCCGGAGGTCCGTGATCTCATCGGTCCGCGCAGCGGCGTCGTGGAAAAGCTCGGCCGCGCCTACTCGGTCGCGGTCGGCGGCCAGGCGTACGTGGAGCGGTATTGGCTGCTTCTTCCGGCGCGCGATGCCGACGGCCTGGAGAGCCTGCCCGCGGTCGTGGGCGAAGAGTCCCGCGACGCCTAGCCGCTCTGCTCGAGCGCGGCCCATCTTTCCGGGTCCTGCAGCCAGAGCGTGTTGAGATAGGTCTGCACCTGCTCGGCCGGGTAGGCCGCGAGCAGCGCCTTCACGCCCGCGCGGGCCGCGTCCGCGCCCAGCGGCTCCGGCGGCGCGTCGTCCTTCAGGAGGCCGTCCTCGTGCGGGATGCCGGCGGCGTCGAGGAAGGTGGCGAGCATCGGCCGCCGGTCGCCGATGTGCAGGGCCACGAGCAGGGAGGCCGCCAGCGGCTCGCCGGGGTCGAGGACGGAAGCGAGCGCGCGGGCCTGCTCGTCGGCGGACATCGCGCGCGCGACCTGCGGGCGCAGGTGGCGGGCCTTCACGATGGCGGCGAGCGCGCTGCCGACCAGCTCCGCGGATGGCTCCCGGAAGAAGTTGGTGGCGGCGGCCAGACGCTCCTCGCGCCCAATGTGTTTCCAGAGGCGAACGGCGGTGCTCTCCAAGGGGTGGTCTCCTGCGGGCGCGCAGTATACGCCAGAATGAGTGCGTGAGATCGGCGATCTGGGTTGCCGCCGCCCTGCTGCTGACGCCGGGCCGCGCGCTCGCCGCGGGCGGAACGCCGCGCCTCGCCGCTCGCGTCCAGTGCATCGTCGTCCACGTGCTGGGCGGGCCGGCGTACGACCGGCCGGAGCGCCGCTTCCGGTTCTTCGATCCGCCCCGGACGCAGTCCCGCTGGAAGGCCCGCTTCGGCGCGCACTGGATCGTGTGGACGGACGGCTCGCTCTGGCCGCGCCATTCACCGTCCGGTGGCCCGCGCTCGTGGATGCCGGACACCACGCGTCCCGCGGACGAGGCGGATCGCCGTCGCGTCGCGGTCGAGGCCGCGCCCGTCTATGCGCACCTGTACAACGGCAACTCCGACTCGGTGGGGATCGAGCTCGCCCACTCCGGCCGGGCCGGCGATCCCTTTCCCGCGGCCGAGGTCCGCTCGCTGGCCTGGCTGCTGCGGGCGCTCCTCGATCTGTCGGGCGGGCGCCTCACCGTGGCCGACATCCACGGCCACAAGGACCTCGACCGCCGCCCCGCCTACCTGCATGCGTCGTGCGAGCGGCCGGGCTGCTCGTACTTCGTCGACGGGCAGGGACGTGCGCTGCGCCGCCGCGTGGACCCGCCGGAGTCCCTCTTCGCGGCGCTGTCTCGAGAGGGGATCGCCGTCCCGCGGCCGTCCGACGGCGACGCGGACCTGAGACGCGCCGAGACGATCGCGGCGGGCGAGCGAGCGCCCGTGGCGGGCCCGGGGTCGCTCTCGAAGCGATGAGCCCTCAGGGTCCCGAAGGCCGCGGCGCGCTCGTCGATGGGCGTGGCTGTCTGACGCCGGCGGGCTTCGCCACGCTCTCCCGCGCTCCCGTCGGACGCGCGCCCGCCGACCTGGCGGGGCACCTCGCCTCGTGCTCCCGTTGCCAGGAACGGATGCTGGCCGGCGGAACCTCCGCCGCGCGGCCGCCGGCTTCGTCGACGCCACGAACGCCGCGTCTGTGGCTTGGAGTGGCGCTCGCGTTTGCCGCCCTGCTGCTGGCCGTCGCGGCGCTGATTCTCGCCGGCCGGATGCGTTGAGGGATCACTCCACCGGCTTGCCGGTCTCTATGCGCCCCATGCCGTTGTCGGAGAGCAACCGGTTCAAGGCGGGGACGTCCTGTGCGATGAGGACGTTGGCCTCTTTGGCGGCCTCCTCGAGCTGGCGCGCCACCTCGTCGAGCGATTGCTGCTGTTGCGTCGTCGGCGCCGCGGACAGGGAGCCTACGGCCAGGTAGACGCTGCGCGCCCGCGCGAGCAGCGGATCGGGATCGTCTTCGAGCGGCGCCCCCGCGAAGCCGAGAGGCTCCTGCCGGCTCATGCGCAGCGCGAGGGCGTCGGCCTTGTCCGCCGCCGCCTTGACCGCGCTCGTCACGGCCTCGGGCGGCTTGGGATCGCGCTTGGCCGCGGCCTGCTGCAGCTCGCCGAGCTGCTTCTTGAGCGAGGCCGCGGCGCGGTTGACGGCGTCGGCCCGCCCCCAGAGCTGCGCACCCTTGCGGGCGGCTTCGTACCACGCGCGGCGGTCCGCGTCCGAGAGCTGGACGCGGGGGTCTTCCTGGACCATGACCGGCTTGCTGTCGGAGGCCGATCCCACCGAGACGGTGACGGTGTACGTGCCGGGCGGCACGAACGGTCCGCGAGGCGGGCCGAAGAAGCCCTCGCCCGGCTCCCCGGGCTCGCGCTTCACCGGCGGCTCGTGGCGCAGGTCCCAGCTCGCGCGGTTGAGGCCCGCTTCCTTCGCGCCCTTCAGCTCGCGGACGGTGGCGCCCGAAGCGTCCTTGACGACGATCTTCACGTCGTCCTTGTCGGCAGGCTTGGCCTTGAGGGCGTAGGTGACGATGACGCCGTCGGCAGGGTTGGGCGCGAGGAACGCCTTGTGCCCCGTGTTGCCCTTGTGGTTGTAGACACGGTACTCGGCGGCCGGCCGCGCCTCGAAGAGGCGCACCTCCGCCGCGAGCGCGTCGCGATCGAGCGAGGCCAGCGACGAGACGTCGTCCAGGATGAAGACGCCGCGCCCGTGGGTGGCCACGATCAGGTCGTCGTCGCGCGGATGGACCTGCACGTCGAAGACAGGCACGGTCGGCAGCTTGCCCGTGAGCCGCACCCACGAGCCGCCCCGGTCCCAGCTCGCCCACAGGCCGTTCTCGGTGCCGACGAAGAGGAGGTTCGGGTGGCGAGGGTGCTCGCGCACGACGTGGACGGTCCAGCCCCTGGGCAGGTTGCCGGCCACGCTGCGCCAGGTCTGGCCGTAGTCTTCCGTGTGGAAGAGGTAGACGCCGTAGTCGTCGGCCCGGTGGCCGTCGAAGGCGGCGTAGGCCGCGCCCTCGCCGGAACGGCTCGCCTCGACGCGGCTGACATAGGTGCCCTTCGGGACTCCGGGCACCCGCCCGGCGACGTTCGTCCACGTCACGCCGCCGTCGCGCGAGACCTGCAGGTTGCCGTCGTCGGTCCCCGCCCACAGCGCGCCCGCCTTGAGGGGCGACTCCGCGAGGGTGGTGACGGTCCCGAAGTGGACGACGCCGTCGTTGCGGGAGAGGAACTCCTTCGCCGACTTGCCGAGGATGGTCATCTTGTCGCGCGAGGCGGCGTTCGTCAGATCGGCCGTCTGCGTCCACGTGTCGCCGCGGTCGTGGGAGATGAAGAGGCGGTTTCCGCCGTAGAAGATGGTCTTGGCGTCGTGGGGGGAAATCACGATGGGGGAGTTCCAGTTGAAGCGGTAGCGCTCGCCGCCCGCGGGCTCGGGACGGATGACCCGCCGCTCGTTCGTGCGCAGGTCGAGGCGCTGCACGTTCCCATCCTGGCTCTCGGTGTACACGGTGTCGGCGTCGGTGGGATCGATCGCGGCATGGAACCCGTCGCCGCCGCCGATGCGGAACCAGTCCTCGTTGGCGATGCCCTGCGTGTAGAGCGTGCGGCTCGGCCCGCACCAGCTCCCGTTGTCCTGCAGGCCGCCGCACACCGAGTAGGGCCGGCGCATGTCGTAGGCCACCTCGTAGAACTGGGCCAGGGTCACGGTGTTGATGTAGTCCCAGCTCCGCCCGCGGTCCCAGGAGACGTGGATGCCGCCGTCGGACCCGGCCAGGACGTGGTTCGAGTCGGCGGGATCGATCCAGAGCGCGTGGTAGTCGCCGTGGATCTTCTGGACGAGGTCGTTGCGGAAGGACTTGCCGCCGTCCTCGGAGTAGAACATCGGCGCGCCCAGCACCCAGATCCGCTGGTCGTTGTTGGGGTCGATGTGGACCTGGCTGTAGTAGGAGGGCCGGGGGTTGGTGTCCGACATCTTCTTCCACGTCTCGCCCCGGTCCTCGGAGCGGTAGATGCCGCCCTCCTTGGCGTGCTCGAAGAGCGCGTAGACGATGCGCGGGTCGCGGCGATAGACGGTGACGCCGATGCGTCCGACGTCGCCTTCCTTGGGAAGACCTTCGGTCAGCTTCTTCCACGTCGCCCCGCCGTCGATCGTCTTCCAGAGCGCGCTGCCGGGACCACCGCCGCTATAGCCGAAGGGTGAGCGCCGGCGCTGGTAGGACGCGGCGTAGAGGATGTTCGGGCTCTGCGGATCCATGGCCACGTCGACGAAGCCGGTGTCCTCGTCGATGAACTTCGTGTTCGTCCAGGTCTTTCCGCCGTCGGTGGACTTGTAGAGGCCGCGCTCCTTGTTCGGGCCCCAGAGGTGGCCGAGGGCGGCCACGTAGACGACGTCGGGGTTCGTGGGGTGAACGACGACGCGGCCGATGTGGTGCGTGTCGGCGAGGCCGAGGTGCGTCCACGTCTTGCCGCCGTCGTTCGTCCTGTAGACGCCGTGGCCCCACGAGGACGACTGGCGGTTGTTGGGCTCGCCGGTGCCGACGTAGAGGATGGAGGGGTCGGACGGCGCGATCGCGACGTCGCCGATGCTCGAGCTCTCCTGGTCGGCGAAGACCGGCTCGAAGGTAGTGCCGTTGTTCTCCGTCTTCCAGAGGCCGCCCGAAGCCGCGCCTACGTAAAAGGTGGACGGGCGCGATTCCGCGACCGCGAAGTCGTCGACGCGCCCGCCCATGATCGCGGGCCCGATGTTGCGGAACTCGAGCCCCTTGAGCGTCTCGCTCGTGATCGCGGGGGAGGCGGCGGCGACGGGCGCCTTCTTCTCCGCCGCGGAAACGGGGACGCGGACCATGAACGCGGCGAGGGCGAACACGCCCACCTGCGCGACGCCGAGGGATCGCATGCAAGCTCCTTTCAACGGCCGGCCGCGGCCCGGGCCAGCTCTTCCGGCGTGTAGACGCGTCCGCCCTTCACCACGCGGTGGATCGCTTCCAGGTTCGCCACGTCCACGAGGGGATCGCGGTCGAGGATCAGCAGGTCGGCGAGCTTTCCCGGGGCCACGGCGCCCAGGTCCTTTTCGCGTCCCATCACCCGCGCTCCGCCGGCGGTGGCGGAGGCCAGCACCTGCCGGGTCGTGAGGCCGGCGTCCGCCATCAGCCGCAGCTCGCGGAAGATCGACGGCCCGTGCAGCGTGCCGATGTTGCCGGCGTCGGTCCCCGCGGCGATCGTCACCCCGGCGTCCGACAGCCGCTTCAGGTTCTGCGCGGTGACGCGCTCGCTCTCCGGGTCCGGCGCCCGGCGCGGACGTGATGCCAGCTCGGGCCGTGACTTCACCTCGTCGAAGGTGGCCAGGACGTCGGGGTCGGCCCAGCGGCGCTCCGCCGGCGTGGGGGTGAAGGTTCCCGATAGGACCAGCGTGTACCCCGTGCGCACGAAGAGGGTGGGGATGTAGACGACGCCGCGGCGCTTCAGGAGGTCCACGAAGGCGTCGTCCACCGGCTTGTCGAACACGGAGTGGACGAGCACGTCGGCGCCCGCTTCGACCGCCGCCCGTGCCGTCTCGAGCTCCGTCGCGTGGACGGCGGTCCGCACGCCGCCCTTGCGCGCCTCGTCCACCGTGGCCGCGACGAGCGCCTTTCCGGCCGCGAGATCGTCGCCGGGACGAAACACGAACCACACCTTCATCAGGTCGGGCTTGCGCTCCAGCTCGCGGCGGACGAGGGCGCGCGCCTCGTCGGGGGTCGCGGTCTTGATGATCGGCGGGTCGCCGATGTCCAGTTGCGGCCGGTCCACGGTCGATATGAGGGGACCGGCGACGGCCACCCTCGGGGCCAGGGCCGTGCGGGCGGCGGCGTCGCGCACCTCGAAGTTCCAGAAGGGCCCCCCGACGTCCACGACCGACGTGACGCCGCACAGCAGGTAGCGGGCGAACGTGCGGGGCAGCGCCGCCTTCAGGAGCGCGATCTCGCGCTCGTAGGGGCGCACCTTGCGGAGGTCGACGGCGTCGGGGCGCGTGTAGGCGCCTCCGGACTGGAAGAAGTGCACGTGGGCGTCGACGAGCCCCGGCGCCACCCACTTGCCGCGGCCGTCCACGATCGTGATCCCCTTGGGCAGCGCGACCTGCGCGCGCGAGCCGACGGCCTGGATCCGATCGCCGTCGATCAGCACGACCGCGTCGGGGATCGGGGCCGCGGCGCCGTCGACGACGGTGGCGCCGACGATCGCGAGGCCTTCGGCACGCGCGCCGCGCGAAGCGGCGCCGAGCACGCCGGCGGCAACGGCGAGAACGAGCAGGGTCCGGCGGAATCGTCCGGCCATCATTCTCATCTCAGTGGCCCGCGACGGGGACGAGGGCCCCGTTCACGGCCGATGACTCCGGCAGGAGCAGGAACGCGATCACGTGGGCGATCGAGGCCGGCGGCGTCCAGCGGGACGCGTCGGCGTTCGGCATGGCCTTGCGGTTGGCCGGCGTGTCGATGGTGCCGGGAAGCACGCAGTTGAAGCGCACACCGCGGCCCTCGTTCTCGAGGGCGAGGACCCGGGTCAACGCGACGACGCCGGCCTTCGACACGGCGTACGCCGCGGAGCCGGCCCCGCCCTCGACGGCCAGGCGCGAGCCGACGGTCACGACGCTCCCGCCGCGCTCCCGGAGCCGGGGGAGGGCGGCCCGGCACACCGCGTACAGCGTGCCGAGGTTGGCGCTCATCATCGACGTCCACTCCGACGGGGGCGCTTTCTCGAAGGTCCCCGAGCCCGCGTAGGCGCCGGCGATGGCCGCCACCCCGTCGAGACGGCCGAGGAAGCCGGCCGCGCCCTCCAGGAACGCCCCCGCGGCCGTCGGTTCCGAAAGGTCGGCGGCCGCTCCCCACAGCGGCGCCTGCGGGAGCGCCGCGCGCAGCGTGTCCCATTCGCGGGGTGAGCGGTACGGCACGGCCACGCGCGCGCCCCGATCGACGAGCGCTGCGACCACGGCCTGCCCGAGGGCGCCGGTGCCGCCGGTCACCACGAAGCCGAGGGGGCTCGTCACTTCCGTCCGGCCTTGAGGGCCTCGTACGTCCGGCCGGGCCCCGCCTCGGTCGTCACCGGCAGTCCCGCCGGGCGCCAGCCCGGCTCGCCGATGCGGCCGGTGGAAGGATCCGGCGCGCCCTCGAAGCCGGCGCGCTGATCGACCACGCTCGTGTAGCCGGCCGACTCCAGCAGCGAAGCCGCGCGCGCGGAGCGGCCGCCGGCCTTGCAGCCTACGACGAGCTTCGCATCCTTGGGGAACGTCCCCATCACGGCCAGGAAGTCCGCGTTCGGCGTCATCCCGCCCGGCCCCATGTTCATGAGCGGCACGTTGTACGCGCCCGTGGGATGGCCGGCCGCGAACTCCGGCACGGACCGCACGTCGACGTAGACGTAGCCCTGCTTGTCGATGAGGTCGCGGGCTTCCGCGGGCGAGACACGCTTGACGGCCATGGGTTACCTCCGTGAGCACCCGCCCGGGCGCTCAAAATCGCGTTATAGCACGGCGAGGATGCGATCGATGGCTTCCTCGAAGACGTCGCGCGGCGGCAGCAGGCTGAGGACGAGAAAGGCCTCGCGCGGAAAATCGAAGAAGTAGCCGGGATGGACGAGCACGCCCTGCTCCTCGAGCAGGCGCGTCACGCGCTGCTCCTCGCTCTCCGCCGCCGGAACCTGCAGGATCGCCGACCAGCCGCCCTCGGCGCCGAGCAGGGAGGCGGGCGAGCCCGCGCCGAGGCGCCGGCGCAGCGCATCACGGTTCGCGGCCACGCGCTCGGCGATGGGCCGCTGCAGCTCCCGCCGGCGCGCGAGGAGCGCGGGGGCCGCGCGCTGCACGGGCGTCGACACGGAGAGGTACGTGTCGGCGACGACCTCCAGCCGGGCCAGCGCGGGCGCGCGCCACTTCTCGGGGCCCGACACCGCGATCCAGGCCAGCTTGAGCTGCGGCAGCCCGCAGGACTTGGAGAGGCCGCCCAGCGAGAACGCGAGGGCGGCGCCGTCACCGGCCAGGCTCGCCGCGCGGCGGGGGTCGGAGCCGAAACTGTAATCCGCGAACACCTCGTCGGAGATGACGGCCAGCCCGCGTTCGGCGCCCAGCTCGAGCAGCGCCTCCGCTTCCGTGCGCGTGACGAACGAGCCCGTGGGGTTGTTCGGGCTCACCACGACCGCGGCCCGCGTGCGGGGCGTGACGGCGTCGCGTACCGCGTCGGGGTCGAGGTGCCACTCGCCGTCGTAGCTCAGCGCATACGGATGGACGTCGACCGACTCGAGGCGCGCGAGGTACGCGAAGAGGGGGTAGCTCGGCCGCGGCACCAGCACCGCGTCACCCGGATCGCACAGCAGCTTGAAGAGCCACGCGTAGGCCTCGCTGGTGCTGGCGGTGAGAAGGACCCGGCCGGGGTCGACCGTGACGCCGCGGCGGGCGTGATCCGCCGAGACCGCTTCGCGCGCGGACGCCAGCCCGCGCGGCGACGGCTCGTACGTGAGCGCCGCGGGATCGGCGAGGGGAGCGAGCAGGTCGGGCGGATAGGGGATGCCGACCCGGGTGGGATTGGTTTCGGTCAGGTCCAGGACCGGCTCCCCCCGCCTCCGCCGCGCCTCGAGCACCGACGAGAGGCGGTTGGGCGTGAGGTCCCAGCCCGTGCGCGCGGAGAGCATCGCTCGCGATGCTACCGCAGCCGGCGGTTGACTTCCGCTGGGGGGGACCCTAGCCTTTCCCCCCATGCGCCGGAGCTGGGGAACGGTCGCCGTGCTCGTCTTCGGGGCGGGCTGCGCCCGGGGTCCGTCGCCGGCCCCCGCGGCGTCGGCGTCGCCTTCGGCGTCTCCATCCGCTTCCGCCGCGCCGCGGCCCGAGGCCGAGGCGAACCGTCCGCTGCCCCAACCGCTTCCCGAGGTGGCCGCGCGGGTGAACGGCCACGCGATACCGATGAGGACCGTGTCCTCGATCGTCGAGCCCGCGCTCCAGGCCGGAAACGTACCGCCCGACCGCCGGCCGGCCGCCTATCGTCAGGCCCTGGACCAGCTCGTCATGAGGGAGCTGATCACGCAGGAGGCGCAAGCGCGCCAGATCGCTCCCGACGAAACCGCCGTCGAGCGGGACTACAAGCAGGCCCGGGGCCGGTTCAAGAGCGAGCAGGAGTGGGCGCGCTTCCTGTCCGGCAGCGGCTTCGATCCCGCCGCCTTTCGCGCCGAGCTGCGCACACGAAACGTGGTGGACAAGGTCGTGCGGCAGGAGGCGGAGAAGCTGCCGGCCGCGGTGTCCGACGCCGACGCGAAGGCCTTCTACGACCAGAACCCGACGCTGTTCGACGCCGGCGAGCGGGTCCGCGCCAGCCACATCCTCTTGAGGGTGCCGGAAGGGGCGGGACCGGCGGTCAAGAAGGCGCAGCGGGCCAAGGCGGAGGCCGCCCTTGCCCGCGTCCATGAGGGCGAAGACTTCGCGGCCGTGGCCCGCCAGGTTTCCGAGGATCCCGGCAGCGCGCCCCGCGGCGGCGACCTCGGCGCGTTCGGGAAGGGGCAGATGGTGCCGGCCTTCGAGCAGGCGGCCTTCGCGCTGCCCGCGGGCCAGGTGTCGGGCCTCGTGGAATCGCCCTTCGGATTCCACATCATCAAGGTCCAGGAGCGGCTGCCGGCGGGCAAGCTCCCCTTCGACCCCGTGAAGGAGCGGATCAAGGGCCATCTCGCCCAGACCCGGCGGGAGAAGGCCGTCGACGACCTCGTCCGGGGGCTGAAGGCGAAAGCGAAGATCGAAACCTACCTGTGAACGCCGGCGCGGAGCCCCGCACGCGCGAGCACGAGCGACTGGCCGAGCGTCACGGCGACCTCGTGGCCTGGCGGCGCTGGGGCCCCTACGTAGCCGAGCGCTCGTGGGGAACCGTCCGCGAAGACTACGGGCCGCACGGCGCGGCCTGGGACAACTTCCCCCACGATCTTGCCCGCAGCAAGGCCTACCGCTGGGGCGAAGACGGGCTCGCCGGCATCTGCGACCGCTACCAGCTCCTGGTCTTCGCGCTCGCCTTCTGGAACGAGCGCGACCCCATCCTGAAGGAGCGGCTCTTCGGCCTCGTTCCCTCCGAGGCCAACCACGGCGAGGACGTCAAGGAGTACTACTTCTACCTCGACAACCTCCCGACGCACGCGTACATGAAGTGGCTCTACAAGTATCCCCAGCGGGCCTATCCCTACACCCAGCTCATAGAGGAGAACCGACGGCGGCAGGCGGGGGGCGGGCCCGAGTACGAGCTGCTCGACACGGGCGTGTTCGACGACGACCGGTACTTCGACATCGTCGCCGAGTACGCCAAGGTGGATCCGGAGGACATCGTGATCCGCGTGAGCGTGCACAACCGGGGTCCCGACGCGGCGCCGATCCAGGTGCTGCCCCATCTGTGGTTCCGCAACACGTGGTCGTGGGGAGAGGCGGCGAAGCCGGAGCCGCTGATCCGCCCGGGGCCGGCCGCGCGCGGTCACCGGAGCCTCGTTGCCGACGATGCGTCCGCCGAGCCCCTGCGGAACCTGCCGTTCGCCTACCGGCTCGGCCCTCGCCATCTGTACGTCGAGCCCGGCGCGGAGCTGCTCTTCACGGACAACGAGACCAACGCCCCGCGCGTGCACGGCCCGTGGGCCCGCAGCCGCAAGCCGTACGTCAAGGACGCGTTTCACCGCTTCGTCGTGGACGGGGACGCGTCGGCCGTCAACCGCGAGCCGCGAGGCACGAAGGCCTGCGCACGCTTCCGAGCGATCGTCCCGTCCGGCGGCTCGGCGCAGTTCCGCCTTCGCCTGGCGCCGCAGGAGGTCTCCGACCCGCTGGACGCGGTGGACGCGGTGATCGCGGGACGCGCGGCCGAGGCGGACGACTTCTACGACGCCATCCATCCTCCGGGCGCCAACGACGACGAGCGCCTCATCCAGCGCCAGGCCTTGGCGGGGATGCTGTGGTCGAAGCAGATCTACCTCTTCGACGTGAACCTCTGGCTGGAGGGCGACGATCCGCGGTGGCCGCCGCCTCCGAACCGGACCTACGTCCGCAACACCCACTGGCGCCACCTGAACTCGATGCGGGTACTGTCCATGCCCGACAAGTGGGAGTACCCGTGGTTCGCGGCGTGGGACCTGGCCTTCCACGCGCCGGTGCTCGCCCTCGTCGACCCCGCCTTCGCCAAGGATCAGCTCTGGCTGCTGCTCTTCGAGCAGTTCCAGCATCCCTCCGGCCAGATCCCGGCCTACGAGTGGGAGTTCTCGGACCTCAACCCGCCCGTCCACGCGTGGGCGGTCTGGCGCGTCTACAACATGGACCGCATCCGCTCGGGCCGGCCCGACCGCGAGTTCCTGGAGAAGTGCTTCCACAAGCTGCTCATGAATTTCGCGTGGTGGGTCAACAAGGTGGACCGGGCAGGCAACAACGTCTTCGAGGGCGGCTTCCTCGGCCTCGACAACATCACCGTGATCGACCGCAGCGAGCCGCTGCCGGCGGGCGCGGTGCTCGAACAGTCTGACGCCACCGGCTGGATGGGAATGTTCTGCCTCAACCTGATGCGCATCGCCCTGGAGCTGGCCAAGGAGAACCGCGCCTACGAGTCGATGGCAACCAAGTTCTTCCAGCACTACATCTACGTCGGGGCGGCCATGAAGAAGATGGGCACCCGCAACCACCAGCTCTGGGACGAGGAGGACGGCTTCTTCTACGACGTGCTCACCTATCCCGACGGCTCGTTCGAGAAGTTCCGGGTGCGGTCGCTGGTGGGCCTCATCCCGCTCTACGCGGCGGAGCGGCTCGAGGACCGTTGGATCGAGCCCTTCGCCGAGTTCGAGGCCAACCTGCACTGGTTCCTCGAAAACAAGAAGCGCATCGTGCAGGACGTCTGCCACGAGGTGAGGAAGGACGGGCAATCCACCCACGTGTGCGCGATCGTGAACGAGGCGCAGATGAAGGGGATGCTGCGCCGGATCCTCGACCCCGAGGAGTTCCTTTCTCCGTGGGGTCTACGCAGCCTCTCCCGCTACCACCTCACGCATCCCTTCCGCTTCGGCGACCGCGAGGTCGGCTACGAGCCGGCGGAGGCTCGCGAGCGCATCAAGGGAGGGAACTCGAACTGGCGCGGGCCGGTGTGGTTCCCGACGTCGTTCCTGATGATCGAGTCGCTGCGCAAGCTCGGCACCGCCTTCGGGCCCAGCTTCACGGTCCCGCGCGCCTCCGACGGCGCTCCCCTGACCCTGGCCCAGGTCGCCGAGGACCTGGCCAACCGGATGATCGGCATCTTCACGCGCGATGCCGCCGGCCGCCGCCCGGTCCACGGGCAGCGCCGGAAGTTCCAGGAAGATCCCTACTGGCGGGACCTCATCCTCTTCCACGAGTACTTCGACGGCGAGACGGGCGAGGGCCTGGGCGCCTCCCACCAGACGGGCTGGACGGGCCTCGTCGCGTCGCTCATCGACGAGTGGCGCCGTCCGCCGCAGCCGTCGTCGCGCTAGTAGAAGGTCAGCGTCAGCTTGTTGGACTGGACGCCGTCCTGCATGGCCCAGACGTCCACCATCGTGGGCTCCAGGGCCTTCAGCCGGCGCTGGTTGGTGTGGCCACCGGTGACCTCGATGTACCGGGGGTTGCTCAGGAAGAACTCCACGGCCCCGTTCCCGTTGGTCTCCTTCCCCTTCTCGTCCTTGGAAGTCACGTCGACGCGGGCCCAGAAGCGGGTCGGGATCGGTTCGTTGGGGTCCCAGTTGGGCATGAAGTTCCCCGCCCCGTCCTCGACCGCATAGAGCCGGATCGTCACCCGAACCGCCGGAGCCGTGTTCTCGACCGGCGCTTCGCCCGGCGTCGCGGTTGGTGTCGGGGTGGGGGTGGGGGCGGGCGCCGGCGTAGCCACTGCGGGCGTCGTCGGGGCCGGAGTCGGAACGACCGGCTCGGTGGGAGTCGCACACCCGGCGAGGCCGGCGAGGATCAGCGCCATCACGGGCGCCACGGCCTGGGCTCGATTCACCATCAGCAACACCTCCCTCGTGCGGGGCACGTTCGCCCGAAACGAATCGTGGATGATAACTGCGCCGCGCCCGATGAGTCAACGCGGGCGGCCGGGTTTCAGGGCGTGACGCGCCTCGGCGCGTACGGTCTCGTCGGGGTCGCTCCGGGCCCGCTCGTCGAGGGCGCGCTCGGTTGCGGGGTCGGGTCCCAGGCGGCGCAGCGCCCGCGCCGCCGCGGCCCGGACGCGGCTGTCGGGATCGGCGAGGATGCGCAGAAGCGGAGCGCGGACGAGGTCGGGGTCGGCCCGCATCCGCGCGAGCGCACGGGCGGCGGCCAGGCGCACGTTGTCCTCCCCGTCGTCGAGCGCGCCGACGAGAGCGGGGGCCGCGGGGGCCGCGGATTCGCCGATGCGGCCGAGGGCCTGCGCCGCGCGCCAGCGCAGGCTGCCGCTGGCCTGCATCAGAGCCTCGGTCAGCGCCCCGACCGCCGCGGCCGCGGCCGGCCCGATGGCGCCGAGCGCATCGACCGCGCGCCACCCGTTGTCGGGGTCGCTGATCATGCGCACGAGAACGGGCACCGCCGGCGCCGCCGCGGGCCCGATCCGGCCGAGGGCTCCGGCGGCTCGGGCGCGCACGTCGTTCCGGGCATCGCCCAGGGCGGACACGAGCGCGGGCACGGCCGGAGCCGCGGCGGGGCCGAGGTGGCCGAGCGCTCCCGCCGCCTCCCCCCGCCCCCGCCGGCCCGGGTCGGCGACGATGCGGCGGAGGGCCTCGAGGCAGGTCGCGGGCTCCGGACCGACCGCGGCCAGGGCCTCGCCCGCGCGCCAGCGGACGCTCTCATCCTCGTCGTCGAGCAGGGTCACGAGAGCGGCGGCGGCGGGCTGCGCAGCGGGACCGATCTGCCCGAGCGCCCACGCCGAGCCCGCGCGCACCCCGGCGACGTCGTCGCGGAGCCGCGGGGCGAGAGCGGGAAGCGCGGAGGCGGCGGCCGGCCCGAAGCCGCCGAGCCCCCAGGCGGCCGAAGCGCGCACCTCCGGCACCGGGTCCGCGAGAGCGGCGGCAAGGGCCGGTATCGCCGAGGCCGGCTCGGCGGCTCGATTGCCGAGGGCGCGGGCGGCGGCCGTCCGCTCTCGCGGGTCCGCCGCGCGCAGTGAGGCGAGGAGCGCCGGACCGGGCTTGCCGGCGGCGGGGGCGATCATCCGCGGAGAAGACGCCGTACGCTCGCGTGTCGCGCCTTCGTCGAGGTCGAGGAGGCCGGAGTCGGCCACGGTCTCGGCGACTCTACGGGCGCCCGCCGGCGAGAAGTGGTCGTAGTCGATGAAGGCGGCCGCGCCCAGGTCGAGGAGTGCGGGGAGAGCGTCGAGGAAGGGAATCCCTTCCGAGGCGCAGAACTCCGCGATCGCGCGCTGGGCGGAAGGTGCGGGGGCGCCGGGGAGGACCTGGAACCGGAACGGGAAGACGACGACGGCCAGCCGGCCGCCGTCGGCGCGAACGTCGCTCCTCAGGGCGCGGATGTCGGCGAAGAGCAGCCGGAACGCATCCCTCACCTTGGGCGCGGTGGGGTCGCGAAACAGCTCTTCGACGCTGGCGATCTCCCGCCGGCGCGCTCCGATCGCCGTGCGCACGAGCGCCGACCTCCGGTAGAGAGCGCGCACGAAGCGGGGCGGGCGCGTGAGGTTGTTCTGCATCTCGGGCACGTCGTTGAGGCAGATGCCGAGGAGCACGTCGTCCGGCCGGTACTTGCGCGCCACCCGGCGATAGGCGATCAGCTCCTGCCGCGTCGACCAGCCCCCGAAAGCGACGTTGAAGATCTCCGCGCGCTGGCCGCGGGCGTCGATCAGGTTCTCGAGCACCTGCGGCCATGCTTCCTGGGGACGGATCCCGTAGCCGAGGGTGACGCTGTCGCCGAGGCACGCCACGCGCCGCGCGCCCCGCGGCTTCTCGACCGCGTGCTCGCGGTCGCGCAGACCGTCGCTGTTGTAGTCCTCCCACGGCGGCCAGCCGGTGGCGGCGGACTTCAGCGTCGCGAACTCCGATCCGCCCCAATCGGTGATGTACTCCGCCACCGGCGGCGGTTCCGGGCGCTCGCGCTCGAACAGCCGGCACAGGCCCTCGGCCGCGCCGCCGACCACGATCAGCGTGGCGGCGCTCAGGAGCAGGTTCTCGACGAGCGGGGGGAGACGATGCGAGCCGGGCCGCCGTTCGGACACGGGAAGGCGCTAGTGTTTCGTTACGGAAGTGTTGTTAGCACCGAGAGCGCCGAGGCGCCCGGATCGCAAGGCGCGACGACCGCCGCGTAGCCTTGTGCTACGCAAGGGAGGAGCAACGAAGCGAGCCGGGATGCATCGGCGCTCGAATGCAACGAGACTTCCGTAACGAGACACTAGGCCGTGGCCTTGCCGGAGCCGCGGGGCCGGCGGTCGACCGTGAGCCGCACCCGGTTGCCGGCCTCGTTGTACTCGACGCGGTCGACGAGCTGCCTCATGAGGAAGATCCCCCGGCCTCCCGGCATCAGGACGCGCGCGGGATGCGTGGGATCGCCGACCTGGGTCGAGTCGAAACCGGGGCCGACGTCGGCCACCTCCACGACCACGCATTCCCTCGGCGTCACCTCCACGATCACGCGGACGGCGTGTCGGGGATGAAGCCGATTGCCGTGCACGGCCGCGTTGGACAGGGCCTCGGCCACCGCGACCGCGAGGTTGTCGCGCTGCTCGCCGCTGAGCCCCGCCGCCACCGCGGCCGCGAGCACGCGTTCGACGGTGGGCGCCACGGCTTCGCGGCGGCTCGCCATGCGGAACCGCACGAGCCGCCTTCGGGACGCGGGCGCGGGCCGCGCCTTCCGCCGGGGGCCGCGGCGCGAGCGGCCCGACGCTGAGGAGCGGGAAACGCGCGGCATGCGTGGGGCGAATTCTAGCAGTAGACAGAGGTTCACCGGAGAACGGATCTCCACCGGGGCTAACGTTCGGCGCGCGGAGCGGAGCGCGCCGCATTCGGACTACGAGCTGCGAGTGACCTCGTCCTCCTGGGGCAGCTCGGTGACGCTGGCCACGTAGCGAAGGAGGCGCAGGGCGGTGTCGTTCTCGGTCGTGCACAGGCACTCGGCCAGGCGCGCCTTGCTGACGAGCTCCTTGCGGTACGCGCGCATGGCCAGGAACACGTAGCGCTCCGGCAGCATCTCCCAGCGCGGCTGGTCCGGCAGGTCGCTCACGTCCACGTCCCCCGCGGCCTCGGAGCGCGTCTCCCTGATCGTCTCGTCGATTCGCCGCAGGGTCGCGGGAGAGGAGAGCTTCAGCGACTCGAGACGGGCCCGCAGCGCCTTCAGCGTCACCCCGAACGTGCGGGCCAGGAACAGCAGCGAGACGTCGTTGACTTCGTTCGCCTCGCTGTGCATCGAGCTGAAGCGCTCGCGTAGCCCCCGCGCGGGCATGAGCAGCGCGTAGGCGAAGGCGGCCGCGAAGCTCTCCGCCGGGCTCTTCTTGTGGATCTCCTGCACGTCCACCATCACCTCGTCGCGGCTGGCCAGCAGGTGGCCGAGGGCGCGGACGAGCGTGA
>QHVJ01000415.1 GCA_003222275.1 Acidobacteriota bacterium
AAGGACACGCCGAAGATCTGCCTCGGGTTCTGGGGCCCGGTGGACGAGCCCGGGATGCGGCGGGTGAAGCAGATCGGCGTCGATTACGTGCTCACGGGCGGACCGAAGATCCCATGGAGCGAGGGCGACGTGCGCGCTCGAATCGCACAGTTCAAGGCCGGCAGCTTGAGCCTGTGCAACATGATGATCTCGGGATTCGACGACGTCATCTGGGGACGGCCCGGCGCCGACGCGCAGATCGCGGACGTCATCACCTCCATCCGGGCGGCCGGGAAGGCCGGGCTGCCGGTCGTCGAGTACAACTTCTACGCGCATCGGCTGACGGAGGGCTACAAGGAGGAGACGGGGCGCGCGGGGGCGGGGTACACGGCGTACGACTACGGGCGGTCGAAGACCCTGCCGCCCAAGGACGGGGTGGGGACGCACACGCGCGCCGATCAGCTCGAGCGCGCGCGGCGCTTCTTGAAGGCCGTGGTGCCGGAGGCCGAAAAGGCGAACGTCCGCCTGGCGCTCCATCCGAACGATCCACCCGTGCCGCTGAGCCGCGGTTCGGAGCAGCTCATGGCCACGGTCGAGCACTGGAAGGAGTACCTGAGCCTCGTCGAAAGCCCCTTCAACGGCATGACGTTCGACTGTGGGGTCACGCGGGAGATGGGCGAGGACCCGGTGGCGGTCGCCCGCTGGCTCGGCGAGCGCGACCGCATCAACCACGTCCACTTCCGCAACGTCGTCGTCCGCAAGCCGTACGTGGACTACACGGAGGTGTTCCTCGACGACGGCCAGGTGGACCTGTTCGGCGTGATGAGGGAGCTCGTGCGGCAGAAGTACCGGCGCGCGATCTACCCCGAGCACCCGCGGGCGCTCGACGTCGACCGCGAGCGCGGCGGCATCAGGAACCAGTATCCGGGCGGCGGCGGGTTCGCCGGAGAGATCTACAACGTGGGCTATGCGAGGGCCATGCTGCAGGGGGCGTTGACGCTCTGATCATCGGGCGGTGGTGTTCACTCCTGCCGCAGCGCGGTCATCGGGTCGATTCGAGACGCCTTCCGCGCCGGCGCATAGCCCGCGGCGAGGGCGGTGCCGAGCAGGGTCATCAGGGCCAGCGCCAGCGTGAGCGGATCGTTGGCCGTCATCCCGTACAGGAGCGACGCGACGAACCTCGACGTGCCGAGGGCCGCGGCCAGGCCGATCGCCAACCCCCCGGCCACCAGCACCAGGACCTCACTCAGAACCATACGCACGACCCGGCTCCGCTGGGCCCCCAGCGCCATCCTGATGCCGATCTCGGCGGTGCGGCGGGCGACGTTGTACGAGACGGTGCCGTACAGGCCGACGCCGGCGATCACCAGTGCCAGGATCGCGAAGCCGCTGCACAATTCGGCGAACGTGATCTCCTGGTTGATCGTCTGGTCGATGTCCGCCGCCTGGGTCCTGACCTCGGAGACGGGCAGGCGCGCATCCGCCTCCCGCACGATCTCGCGCACGGAGTCGACGTACCGGAGCGGGTCGCCGAGCGTGCGCAGCGCGAAGACCATCTCATCCGGCCGCGGGTAGCCCTGGTCGTACGGTATGTAGACCACCGGCGGAATGGCCCTCGTCAGCGCGCCGTAGCGCGCGTTCCGGGATACGCCGACGATCTCCATGTCGCGCGCGAGGCGGCTTTCGTCTCCCGCTTCCCTCAGAGTTAGGTGCTGCCCCAGCGGATTCCGATCGCCGAAATTGGCCTTGGCAAACACCTCGTTGATCACGGCCACGGACGGCGAGCCGGGCCGGTCGCCTTCGTCGAAGTCACGGCCGGCCAGGATCGGAATCCGCATGGTCGTGAAGAACGCGGGTCCAACGGTCAAGAAACGGTTCGCCGGGTTGGGGGGCGAGCCGGATAAGCCGATGGGCAGTCCGTGCTCTCCCTGGATGAGCGAATCCCGTTCGAGACTCGCGCTGCGCACGCCCGGGATGGCGCTCAATCGCTCGCGGAGAGCGGCGTAGAACGCGGCAATCTCCGGGTCCTTGTGCCCGGCCTTCCGGGCGTCCACCTGGAACAACAGCAGATCCCGGGGATTGAAGCCGAGCTCGATGGCTTGCAGGTTCGCCAGCGTCCGCACGAAGAGGCCCGCGGCCACCAGCATCAGGAGCGAGACGGCGATCTGTCCGACGACCAGCGCGTGGCTCAGGCCGACCCGCCGGAAACGGTGACGCGCCGGCCGCCCCCCCTGCGTCTCCTTCAGGGCCGGCAGCAGGTCCACGCGCGTGGCCCGCAGCGCCGGAGCCAGGCCGAAGAGCACGCCCGTCAGAAGCGAAAGCGCGGCGGTCACGCCGAGCACACGGCAGTTCATCTCCGCGTGCAACGTGAAGTCCGCCCGGCCGTTGGCCAGCAGCAGCGTGAGGAAGCGGATGCCCCAGATCGCGAAGAGCAGCCCCAGGGCCCCGCCGAGCGAGGCGAGGAGAACGCTCTCGGTCAGCAGTTGTCGTACGATGCGCGGCCGGCTCGCGCCCACGCTCAGGCGCAGCGCGATCTCCCGCCCTCTCGAGGCGGCGCGGGCCAGGAGCAGGTTGGCGACGTTGGCGCACGCCAGCGCCAGGATCAGTCCCACCAGGGCCATCAGCACGTAGAGCGGCTGCGAGTACCGGCGGCGCAGCGTGTCCAGCCCGCCTGCGCCCTCCTTGACGATCAGCTCGGGAAGATTCGCCCGCTGCGGATCCGTCGTCGCCGTGCTCGCCACCCACTGCCGAAACGGCGGCGCCAGGACGGCCTGGGCGTGGGCGAGGCTGACTCCGGGACGCAAGCGTCCCATCACCTGGACCCAGTAAAAGTTCGGCGCGAGGTAGTCCTCGGGCCGGAAGCCGAACTGCTTGCCCGCTCCCAGCAGCTCGTTCGTGTGCACCGGGAGATAGACGTCCGGAGCCGCCGCGGGATCGACGCCGAAGAACCCGGGCGGCGTCACCCCCACGACGGTGAAGGGCAGGTTGTCGACCAGGATCGACCGGCCGGCCGCGTTGGCGGGGCCTCCGAAACGCCTTTGACTGAAGCCGTAGCTGACGACGGCCACCGCCGGGGCTCCCGCGCGGTCGTCGTCGGGGAGGATCAGCCGCCCGGCCGCCGGGGGCACGCCGAGCCCGCCAAAATAGTCGCCCGACACGTTCCAGCCGGCGGCGATGTCGGCGTGTCCGTTGATGGTCACGTTCAGCCGCCTCACCTGCCAGCCCGGGAAGTGGGCGAACACGGTCGAGAAGACGGAGTCGTACTTCCGGAAGAGCTCGTACGCCGGGAAGGGGAAGATCCCGGCCGTGACCCCGGACCGCGGGTCGTCATAGGTGGTGCCGCTCATCGACTGCATGACGGAGTCGTGCTCGGCGTACGGGGCGTGCCAGTTCAGGACCACCAGCGACTCGGGGTCCGGCACCGGCAGCGAGCGCAGCAGGATCGAATCCATGAAGCTGTAGATGGCGGTGTTGGCGCCGATGCCGAGAGCGAGCGACAGGATGGCGAGGCCGGCGAAGGTCTTGTTGGCCGCCATCGTGCGCCCGGCGTAGCGCAGGTCGGCCGCGAGCGTATCGAGCCAGGCGATGATCCAGACCTCCCGCGCGTGCTCTCCGGCGAGCGTCGTGTTGCCGAGCTGCCGGCGGGCGCTCACCGCGGCGGCTTCGCCGGCGACACCCTGAGAGGTCTTCTCCAACTCGAGCATTTCGCGGTGGAAGTCCATCTCTTCGCTCAGCTCCCGGTCGAAGCGCTCGCGGCGGAAGAGGAAGAGCAGCTTGTTGCGCAGGCGGGCCCACATGGTCAGATCGCCTCCAGGATCGCGGCGATCGCGCCCGTGATGCGATCGAAGCCCTCGGCCTCCTGGGCGAGGCGCTTCCGGCCGGCCGGCGTGATGCGGTAGATTCGCGCGCGCCGCTTCAGCTCCGACTCGCCCCACGCGGCCTGGACCCAGTCGTTGAGGAGCAGGCGCTGCAACGCCGGATAGAGGGAGCTCTCGCCGACCCGCAGCACGTTACTGGAGACGCGCTCCAGGTGTCGTGCTATGGCGTACCCGTGGGCCGGGCCACGGGTCAACGTCTTCAGGATCAGCATTTCGAGCGTGCCGGGCAGCAGCTCGGAGCTGAGCGACGTGCGATTCCGCATCGGTTGTCGATGCCTCGTTAATCGATGCCTCAGTGTACCCCACGTCTCGAGGCTGTCAAGAGAGACGATCGGCGTTGGATTCAGTCCGGGAGCGCGTAGGCGGCGACGACGTCGGACGAGGTGTCGCTGAAGTAGCCACCGCCGCCGGCGGCGATGACGACGATCTGCTTGCCGCTGTGCGATGCGCGGTAGGTGATCGGGGTGGCGTGGCCGCTCGCCTCGAGGCGCGTGACCCAGAGCTCCTTGCCGGTGCGCGCATCGAAGGCGCGGAAGCGGCTGTCGTTGGTGGCGGCGATGAAGACGAGCCCTCCGGCGGTCACGATCGAGCCGCCCAGGTTGGACGTGCCGGTCTTCGGCACGCCTTTAGCCTCGAGCTCATCGACGATTCCGAGCGGGGCCTGCCAGGCGATCGTTCCCTGCCTGAGATCGATGGCGTGCAGCAATCCCCAGGGCGGCGCGACGCACGGCCGGCGTTGGCTGTCCCAGAAGCGCGCGTACTCCCCTCCGGGGCTCGTACGCTGGAAGCGGAAGCGGGAGCCCGCAGGCTGCTCCGCGATCCGACCGATCGCGCCGGTCTCGTTGGTATTGACGTAGAGGTAACCGGTTGCCGGATCGAAGGAGGCCCCCGACCAGGTCGCCCCGCCGAGCGTTCCGGGGAGAACGAGGGTGAGGTCGACACCGTAAGGCGTGTAGACGGGGCCGTGCTTGAGCTGATCGAAGAGCGCTGAACATTCGCGCGCCGCCTCGGGCGTGACGCGGCTCAGCCCCTCGCGCGTGATCGACTGGCGCGAGAGCGCAGGGGGCGCGACCGGGATCGGCTGCGTCGGCCAGGTCGCCTCGCCCGCCACCGGCGACGGGGGCGCCGGCCGCTCTTCGACCGGGAAGACAGGTTTGCCCGTCGAGCGGTCGAGGACGAAAACCAGCCCCATCTTCGTCACCTGGGCGACGGCGGCTATCGTCCGTCCTCCGCGGACGAAGCCGACCAGGACCGGCTGCGCCGGGAGGTCATAGTCCCAGACGTCGTGGTGCACCATCTGGAAATGCCACACGCGTCTTCCGGTCGCGGCATCCAGGGCGACCAGCGAATTGGCGAACAGGTTCTGGCCCCGCCGGTCGCCCCCGTAGAAGTCGTAGGCCGGCGATCCGATGGGGAGGAAGACGAGGCCGCGCCCCGGATCGACGCTCATGATCGACCAGACGTTGACGCCGGTTCGATCGCGCCACGAATCTCCTTTCCAGGTGTCGTGCCCCCGCTCGCCGGGTCGGGGGACGGTTTCGAAGCGCCAGACCTGCTTGCCGCTGCGCACGTCGAAGGCACGCACGGCGCCGCTCGGACCAAGCCCCGGCCCTTCGGGGACGGAGGCGCCCGCGATGACCAGATCGCGATAGATCGCCGGGGGGGAGGTGATCGCGTACTCGGACGACGGCCAGCGCTCGGCGACACCGAGGCGCAGGTCGATGGAGCCGCCGTCGCCGAAATCAGTCGCCGGCCGCCCCGTCTCCGCATCGAGCGCGAAGAGCCTCCCGTCGTAGGTCCCGCTCAGGATGCGCCTCTGCCGCTCCCCGGAGGCGGCGGTCCCTTCCCAGTAGGCGACGCCGCGGTGCGCCTGGAATCGGCGCCTTGGATCGGTGGCATGGGGATCGAAGCGCCAGATCTCCGCTCCGGTCTCGTCGTCGAGCGCGACCACGCGGTTGGACGGCGTCGACAGGTAGAGGACGCCGCCGACGACGAGAGGGGTGCACTCGAGAGCGACCGGACGCGTCCCCTCCTGCCGCTCACCCGTGTGGTAGGTCCAGAGCCGCCGCAGGCGGGAGACGTTGGTTCGATCGATGTCGGCGAGGCTGGAGAAACGGCTTCCGCCGGGATCGCCCCCCCACGAGCGCCACTCCGCAGCGGGTGCAGACGCGGAGGCACCCTCGCGCCGCGGGGACGAGACGGCAATGGACGTGAGCAGGGCGAGAGCGCAGACGGGGGACGCGAGCCTCATGGGCGCGTTGTGATTTCGCTATCGATCACGCCGCAGTTGCGACCGCACACGCAGCGTCTGGTCATGCTGCGGTCCGAGCGAGCCCACCTCCCTGTAGCGTCCCGGCTCAGGTTGGGCACACGACAATAGCCAATCGTACTGCCGCGTTCACCCGCGCGGGGGCTTCCAGCGTTTTTGGATCAATGCCACGCGAAGTCGCTTGCTCTTTCGGGCGTTCAGTCGCAATACGCTCCCGTGCAGGGCTGCTGTGAAGCCGTGCCCTGATTGCCGCTTCCGACCATCACGCGCGGGTGCGGTGGGGAGTGCGGGCGGCGAGATCAGCGCCGGAGCAGGCGGGCGAGCTGCTCCAGCTCGGCCGGCGCCACGTCGGACACGACCCAGTACCGCATCCCGGCATGGCTCCAGTGGATCCAGGCATAGCCCTGGCGCACCGACGACCGGGGAGCCGTCTCCGGGGCGTTCTCGGCCGGCCAGACGAAGACGCTGACGACATGCTTGCGCCGTGCGTACACCAGCGCCGCGATGGTCCGCCCTTCGAGGACGTCGAGCCGCCCCCCGATGAGCGGAAAACCCTCCGCCGCGAGGTCGACCACGGGAGGCGCGTAGCTCAGCTTTCCCTCGAACCAGGGCTTCACGGTGTGGGCGTCGGTCGAGACGACATCGGTCAGGTGGCCGAGCTGCAGCGAGCGGAGGTGCGCGTCGAGCGCGGCCGCGGCGAGCGTTCCCTCAGACGTGCCCTGCCGCGTCTCGCGGAAGGCCAACCAAGGGACGGTCGCCAGCAGCGTGACCACCGCTGCGGCCGCTAGCCACCGCCAGCGTCCGGGACGCGGGGCGGATGCCGCGCCTTCGTCCGGACGTGGCTCGAGCCGCTCGCGGATGTTCCGGCGCAGGGAGG
Organism: Acidobacteriota bacterium; assembly: GCA_003222275.1. Classification (GTDB taxonomy): domain Bacteria; phylum Acidobacteriota; class Vicinamibacteria; order Fen-336; family Fen-336; genus AA32. Next base: position 7,004 of record QHVJ01000415.1, read on the forward strand.
GGGGAGCCGGGGCGTAGAGGTCGGCATCACGCAGGCGGGCGCGCAGCGACTGCTGCGCGTCCAGCTCACGGGTGCAGTCGGGGCAGCCTCGTGCGTGGCGCTCGAACTCCACGGCGCGGACCGCATCGAGCTCCCCGTCGAGATACCCATGCAGCAGGCTCTCGGCCTTCTCACAGCTCATGGGGCGTCTCCTCTCGCGCGGGGCCGATCAGGATCCGCTGCAGGCGCCGGCGAGCGCGGGCCAGGCTGGACATGACGGTGCCGAGGGGGACGGCGGTGATGTCGGCGATCTCCTTGTAGGAGCAACCCTCCAGCTCGCGCAGGACGAGCACCTCGCGGAACCTGGTCGGCAGCTGTTCCAGCGCATCCCGCAGGCGCTCGCGTTCGGCGCGGGCGATGGCCTGCGCTTCCGGAGACGCCGCCGGCTCGCCGTGCCGCTCTTCGTCGAACTCCTCCGACAGCTCCGCGCGCCGGTGGCTCTCCAGCCACGTGTAGGACGCGTTGCGGACGATCTTCAGGAGCCAGGCCCGGGGATCGCCGCCGTGAAAGCCGGGGAAGAAGCGTAGCGCGCGCAACAGCGCCTCCTGGGCCACGTCCTGGGCGTCCGACTCGCTCCGAAGGAGCCACCGGGCGAGGTTGTGGGCGGAGTCGAGGTGCGGCACCACGAGTTGCTCGAAGCGCTGGCGCTCCGCGTCCGACAGCAGCGAGGGTCCCTCCTGGGCCTCGACCGGCTCCATGCGGGAAGACCGGAGGAGCCGTCATTCTATTCCCGCCGGGCGGGAACCGCGTCCGCGCGCCGGGCGGGAATAAAGCGCCGCACCCGCCGGTCTGGACAGGCGGAACGGGAGCGGCCGCAAGACACGCATCCGAGGAGGGGCCATGAAGAGGGATCTGGATCGAAGAGGGTTCCTGAAGATCGCGGGCGCTTCGATGGGAGTGGGGGCGCTCTATACGGTGTGGCCGGGCCTCGGCTCCGCCGAGGGTGGCGAGGTGGCGCGGCGGCTCGGGTCGAGCACCGGCGAGAAGCCCACGCCGTTCACCTTCATTCAGTTGAGCGATGCCCACGTCGGGTTCGACGGCCCGATCGGCACGAGTGCGCTCGAGAAGGCGGTAGAGACCATCAACGGCATGCCCCAGACGCCGGACCTCATCCTGTTCACCGGGGACCTCACCCATGACACCGAAAAGCCGGGCGAGCACGCGGCGCGCATGAACCTCTTCAAGGACATCTCCGGCCGGCTCAAGGTGCCGAAGGTCTACCACGTCCCGGGCGAGCACGACGCGGGGCTGGATGGCGGCGAGCTCTTCCGCAACATCTTCGGACCGACCTACTACTCGTTCGACCATCGGGGCGTGCACTTCGTCGCCCTGGACAACGTCTCGCGGGCCCGACCCGAAGTCGGCACCGAGCAGCGCGCCTGGCTGGCCCAGGACCTGGCCCGCTTCCCGAAGACGGCGCCCCTGGTGGTCTTCACCCACCGGCCGCTCTTCGACCTCCGGCCCGACTGGGAGTGGTTCACCTCGGACGGCGACGAGGTCATGAACCTGCTCGCGCCCTACGAGAACGTGACCGTGCTGTACGGGCACATCCATCGCGAGGACCACCACGCGATCGGGCACAGCCAGCACTACGCGGCCCGCTCCCTGAGCTTCGCCTTCCCGGACCCCGACAAGGTCGAGGACAAGAAGCCGATCCCCTTCGACAAGGACCAGCCGTTCAAGAACCTCGGGCTTCGCGTGGTGAGCCAGACGCCGGGGAGAGCCGCCGGTGTGGACTCGGTGACGGTGAAGGACGTCGAGCTGGCGATGAACGAGTACTCGGGCACCGAGGGCTTCAACCAGCTGCTGAAGCCCGCCACCTTCTGAACGAAAGGAGTCGACATTGACACGTAACGGTATCTTTCACGTCGGAGGCGCGCTGGCCGTCGTCGCCGGGCTACTGGCCACCTCCAGCCCGCGGGCGCGAGCGGAGGAGGGCCCGCGGGTCATCGTCATCACCGCGAAGCGGTTCGAATTCAGCCCGAAGGAGATCACGCTGAAGAAGGGCGAGACGGTGAAGCTCCAGCTCAAGAGCGAGGACGTGACCCATGGGTTCTTCCTCCGGCCCCTCGGCATCGACACGGACATTCCCGCCGGCCAGACGGCCGAGGTAACGGTCACGCCGCAAGAAGTGGGGCGCTACCGCGCTATCTGCGACCACTTCTGCGGCGCGGGTCACGGCGGCATGAAGATGACGATTGTCGTCGAGGAGGCGACGGGGTCCGCTGGAGGAAAGTGAGCGGTTCGTCCTTCCCGAACGAACGCGTGACGAGCACACGACGATCGTCCTCGGGTGAAGTCGCCGGCGATAGGAGTTAGCATCGATCCATGGTCGCCACGACTCCGCCGATCGCCCGA
>QHVJ01000416.1 GCA_003222275.1 Acidobacteriota bacterium
CGCGAGGCCCTGCTGGCAGAGGACGTCGTTCAGGTACTCGGCCAGGCTCTCGACCGCGCCCGAGCCGACGCTGTCGAGCATCGAGGCCAGCGGCAGCTCGCGCGACTCCCAGAGCGCGGCCACGCGCCGCTCGAGCGCATCGCCGATCGTGACCACCGCGGCCGCGACGTATTCGACCTCGCCCCAGCGCTCGCCCGCCAGCGGAATCGTCAGCACCTCGCCGCCGGCCGCGAGCGTGTCGGGGCCGCGCGCCTCCACCGGCAGCCAGCGGACGACGGCGCGCGGGAGCATGAGCCGCGTGCCCTCCGCGAGGGCGTCGTCGAAGAGCGCGCGGACGTCCGGCGTGGGCGCGTCGACGCCCTTCTTGTAGCCCTGGAAGCGGAGGACCTCGTCGGGATCGATGGCGAGCGGCAGGTCGGCGAGGACCTGGACGCCGAGGGGCAGCACTACTTCTTGCGGCGTCGCACGCCCCACACAGGCTAGCCTCGCGCGCCGGGCGCGCTGCGGCGTCGCACGCCCCACACAGGCTAGCCTCGCGCGCCGGGCGCGCTGCGGCGTCGCACGACCTCGGCGATGAGGCGGATGTGCTCGGCGTTGGAGCCGCAGCACGCGCCGACGATGTTGCACCCGGCGTCGAGCAGCGCGGGATACTCGCGCGCCATCGCCTCGGGGCCCAGCTCGTACGTCACCGTGTCGCCCGTGGTGATCGGCAGCCCCGCGTTCGGATACGCGACGAGCGGCGCGTCGGTGACCTGCCGCATCTCGCGGATGATCACGATGGCGCGATCGGGACCGCGCCCGCAGTTCATGCCGACGACGTCGGCGCCGGCGGCCAGGAGGTTCTTGGCGACCTCCGCCGGGCTCTCGCCCCACATCGTCCGGTCGCGGTCGTGCAGGTCCTCGAACTGGAAGAACATCGTCGCCATCACGGGCAGGTCGGTCACCGCCTTGCACGCGCGGATGGCCGCCGTCGCCTCCTGCGGAAACATCATCGTCTCGACGGCAAACAGATCCACGCCGCCTTCCGCGAGCGCCGCGGCCTGCTCCCGGAACGTCTCCTCGTACTCCTCGTCGGTCACGCCCGCGTCCAGCGCGTAATCCTGGGGGAGTCGGCTCGTGGGGCCGATGGAGCCCGCGACGAAGCCGCGCGCGGGCGCGACCTTGCGCGCGAGCCGCGCCCCCTCGACGTTCAGCTCACGCGTGCGGTCGCCCAGCGCGTACTCGTTGAGCTTGAGCCGCGCGCCGCCGAACGTGTTGGTCTCGACGATGTCGCTGCCCGCGTCGAAATAGCCCTTGTGGATGCCGGCCACGACGTCGGCGTGGGTGTCGTTCCACAGCTCGGGGCACGCGCCGTTGAGCAGGCCGGCCGCGAACAGCATGGTGCCGTAGCCGCCGTCGAAGACGAGCGTGTCTCCGGCCTTGACGCGCTCCACGACCTCCCAGCCGCGCGACTTCATGCCGAGACCGCCACCCCGAGCAGCATCTTCGCCTTCACCACGGCCAGCGTCGAGTCCCTGGCGTAGCCGTCGGCGCCGATTTCGTCGCAGAAGGCCTGGCTCACGGGGGCGCCGCCCACCATGACCTTCACGCGCTCGCGCAGGCCCGCCTTGATCAGCGCGTCGATCGTCCGCTTCATGCCGGGCATCGTCGTGGTCATCAGCGCGGAGATCCCGACGATGTTGGCGTGGTGCTCCTCCACCGCGGCCACGAACTTCTCGGGCGCCACGTCACGGCCGAGGTTCACGACCTTGAAGCCGGCGCCCTCGAGCATCATGGCGACCAGATTCTTGCCGATGTCGTGCAGGTCGCCCTGCGCGGTGCCGATCACGACGATGCCGTGGTAGTCGTCGCCCTTGGCGGCGGCGGTGATGAGCGGCTTGAGGAGATCGAGCCCGGCGTACATCGCGCGCGCGGAGAGCAGCACCTGGGGGACGTAGTACTCGTTGCGACGGAACTTCTCGCCGACGACATCCATGCCCGGGATGAGGCCCTTGAAGATGAGGTCCTTGGGGTCCATGGAGAGGGCGAGCCCTTCGCGCGTCTTGGCGGCGACGGTGTCCTTGTCGCCGATGATCAGCGCCCGCGACATCTTCGGATAGTCGAACGGCTCGCTCATGCTCCTCCCGCGCGCGTCGTCGTGTTCAGCCGAGTTCTAACACGGGGCTGCGGGCGCGGCAATCACTTCGCGCGGGTGCTCAGGTAATCGGCGACCGTCGGCGCCGAGTCGGGGTCGAGCGACGTGAAGGTGACGCCGGCCTGGTCGCCCTTGCGCCAGGTGATGGTGGCCTCGGCCACGATAGGCTTCGGCAGCGCCCCGCCCTCGCAGCGGATCTGCACGGTCTGGCCCTTCACCCAGTCCTCCGGCACGCCCTTGAGGGCCATGCCGCGCTCGCTGATGTCGAGCGTGAGCACGCTGCACGCGCGGCCCTCGCCCGCGATCGACAGCACGGCGGCGGCCTCGAGGGCCGCGCGGGGATGCTCGCGGATATTGTCGGGCAGGACGGCGTAGATCTTCACCGGCTGGCTCTTGCCCTTCACGGTGACGTCGCCGAGCTCCTTGGTCACGAACTGACCCTTCACCAGCTCGTAGGTGGACTCGCTGATGATGATGTTGGTCTTGTAGTCCTTCGTGATCGACTCCAGCCGCGCGCCGAGGTTGATGGTGTCGCCGATGGCCGTGTACTGGAGGATCTGCGTGGAGCCCAGCGTGCCCACCACCGCCTCGCCCGTGTTGATCCCGACGCCGTTGCGGATGGCGATGCCGAGCTTGTCCTCCCAGCGCTTGGACACGGCCAGCGTCCGCTCCTGGAACTCGAGCGCAGTGCGCACGGCCTTGACGGCGTGCTCGGGATCCTCGAGCGGCACGTTGTAGAGTGCCATCACGCAGTCGCCGATGTACTTGTCGACGGCGCCGTCGTGTTTGTAGACGATCTCGGTCATCTCCGTCAGGTACTCGCGCAGCATCTCCTCCACCTGCTCGGGCTGCAGCTGCTCGGAGAGCGAGGTGAAGCCGCGGATGTCGGAGAAGAGCACGGTCACCAGGCGCCGGCTCGTGGTGAGGCTGCCCTCCTCCTTGTGGCGGACGACCTCTTTCACGACGGCGGGCGAGAAGAACCGCGACAGCTGCCTCCGCTCGCGCTGCTCGCGCACGAAGTGCTCGACGACGGTCCCGCCGTAGCCGAGCACGAGGGCCCACGTGCCCGCCATCCCGCGCATCCACACGTCCATCAGGACGAAGCCGGCGTAGGCAGCCGACGTGAGGATGGCCCACAGTCCGGTGGCGGCCAGTAGCGCGCGAAACGCCCGGAGCCGTACGACCAAGCGGCAGCCGACCAGCCCGGCGACGACGGCCAGCGCGGTGGAGACGGGCCGCGGCACCTCGCGGATCGGGTTGCCACGGACCAGCGTCTCCAGCGCGTTGGCGTGGATCTCCACACCAGGCATGTTGCCGCCGCGCGCGAACGGAGTCCCGAAGACGTCGTGGAACACCTCACTGGTCGGGCCGATCAGGACAATCTTGTCCTTCCAGTACCCCGGTGGGATCGTCTTCTCTCCGCGCGCCACGCGGTAATACGAGACCCATGGGTACGTGCGGGGCCCGCCGCGGAAGTTGATGAGAACACTTTCGCGCTCGGGCAGCGGTGCGACGCGGACTCCGGCCTTTGCCATCAGCGCGTGGAGTTGGACGTCGAAACCAGGAAGGCGTTCGCCCTCGAGCGCCGTCCAGAGCGGCACGCGCCGGACCTCGTTGTCGGCGTCAGCGGGCATGTTCAGCGGCGCCATGCCGGCCGCGCCCCGGCGAATGACGGGAAGCGGAGCGTTCAGGGTGGTGCGGATGTAGAACGGCTGAGGGTCTTCGGCCACAGCCGCCCCGAGGATCACATTTCGCGCGGATGCGATCGCGGCGCCGAGCGCCTCGTCGTCGGCGGGGCCACGTAACGAGTCTTTGTCGAACATGATGTCGACGCCGATCGCCAGCGGCTTGCCCTCGGCGATCCTCCTGATCACCTTGCCGTGCAGCGCCCGCGGGTACGGCCACTGGTCCTCCAGCTCGGCAAAGGTCGACTCGTCGATCGCGACGATCACGACCGACACCGTGGGTGTGCGTTTCCCCCGCAATTCGAAGAGCTTGTCCAGCGATTTATATTCTAGCCATTCCAGACCGCCGAACTGCACGAGGACGACGACGGCGACGCCCGCCAGAATGCCGGCCAGATGCTTGCGGCCGATCCCACGGATCCGGGACCACGAAACCTTCATCTTCGACAATGTATGCTAGTCTAGGCTGGGAATGAAGATACGAGTGCTCGGCGCCTATGGAGCCGAAGGACTCGGTCAGCGTCCCACGTCCTTCCTCG
>QHVJ01000423.1 GCA_003222275.1 Acidobacteriota bacterium
GTCCCCGCGGAACGAGCGGCGTCGGCCGCCGGTAAAGAACGTCGTACATGCGCAGGAAGTTGCCGCGCCCGATCTCGAGGACATCACCGAATCCGTGAGTCGTGAGGAGTCCGGTGCGCGCCCCCTTGCCCTCGAGCAGGGCATTGATGCCGATGGTCGTGCCGTGGATCGTCAGCCGACAGTCGGCGAGATCGACGCCGGCCTGATCTGCGCACCGGAGGACGCCGTCCAGCAGCTCAGAGGGCGTGCTGAGGGCCTTGGCGTTGACGACCGTCCCCGTCGCTTCGTCGAGCGCCACGAGGTCCGTGAAGGTCCCACCGATGTCGACGCCGATCCTGAGTGGCACCGCCGCTTCCTTGTCGCGCGGCAGTATACCTGAAGCATTGCCGGGACGCCGAGGCGACCGAATTCTAATCCTGGCGATCTGCGTGTTTACTCAACGTCGCGGAACCGCGCCGTAGAGCCCCGTCAGTCCGCCGCTTTCCTTACCGGGACGTGAAAAAGAACGGCGCTTCGCTGAGGGTTACGACCGCGCGGTCACCGCCTAACGGTGGCAGGTCGTCGCGCTGCCGCCTCGGCGTCCGTGTAGAGAGCATCAATCATCGGACAATGCGAGCCGGTTCCCGCCTCACACCGTGCAACCGTGTCCTTCAGGACGCGTTGCATTTGGCGTAGGTCGGCGATCTTCGCCTTCACGTCCTGAAGATGCGCCGCCGCGACAATACGCACGTCGGCACATGGGCGTCGCCTCTGATCCGCAAGGGTTAGCAGCTTCTGCACCTCAGCGAGCGAAAAGCCCAGCGCGCGGGCGCGGCGAATGAAGTTCAGCCGCTTCAGGTGATCGGTCCCATAGAGGCGGTAACCTCCCGAACTCCGAGCCGGAGCGGGCAGCAACCCGACCCGTTCGTAGTAGCGGACGGTCTCGATGTTGGTCCCTGTGTGCTTCGACAACGCACCGATGGCGATCCGACCTCCTCCATCCATGCTCCTACCCTCCCTCAAATAACCCTTGAGTCTGGAGTTACTACAGACTCTACCCTCATCTCAGGTGAAAGAGAGGCCGATCGTGGCGAACCTCATGATCATGACGGCGGACGAGTTGAAGGCCCTCGATTCCCTTGAACGGCAGGCCGCTCGCCGGGCGGCTCGCGAGCAGCCTCTTGTCCGGCTCATCTTGCGGACCTTCCTCCAGCGAGGTGGGCCGATCTCTATCAAGGACATCGTCGCGAGCTCGCCTGACGGTCGTGCGCAGGCGGTCCACGATGCCCTCACGGCACTCGATGATGAGGACGTGATCCGTATCCGCGCCGGTCAGGTCGACATCGCCTACCCGTTCTCGGCTGCGCCAACGCCGTTTCGAGTACGGCTCTCGGCCGGACGCGAGCGGTACGTCTGTTGCGCGACCGACGCGCTCGGCATCGCGGCGATGATCGGAGAACCCGTCCACATTACGTCGTCCTGCCATCACTGCGGCGGATCTCTGAAGTTCGCCGCCACGCCGCACGGGACGGGGCTGGACGCCGAGGGCGTGATGGTCTGGTTCGGCAAGCGCGGTGACGAGGGGTGCAAGGCCTTCGAGTCGCTCTGAACGACGATCAACTTCTTCCGGTCGGAAGAACATCTGAGAGCGTGGCGAGACGCTCATCCCACCACTGAGGGCGCTGGAGCCACTGTGATTGAGGCGTTCAAACTCGGCCAGTGGATCTTCGGTGGCCTGCTCACGGGAGAGTAACGTGGCGAATCGGCAGATCACCGTCTACTGGTCCTCAACGTGACAGTCTTGTCACGCGGCGAAAGAGTTTCTTTCGTCCCAATCGCGCGAACAGGGCGGATGGCCGTCCCGGTCATCACCGTAGACGACGAGGTTGTCGTCGGCTTCGACCGGGGGCGGTTGCAGCGGCTTTTGGGGATTCGCTGATGCGCGTGGTCCGCTGCCCTGACTGTGGCGCGCTCATCGAGTTGTCCGAACGAGCCCGAGCGGGTGACTTGATGGAGTGTCCGAACTGCGCGGGTCACGCCCTGCGCGTTCGTGAGGATGCCGGGCGATGGTCCGCGACGCTCGCTCATCGGGTGAGTTGCCCCGAGTGCGATGAGGTCATGACACTTCCCGACGACGTGAAGCCCGGAGACACAGTTCTATGCTGCGGACGCACGTACCGTCTGACGTTCGAGTACGGGGCGTACGCGGCAGAAGAAGCGTAGGAGGACACCATGAGAGTTTCGGCGCTCACTGCTGGCTTCGTCGCGTGGGTCGGGGCCGCCCTTGCCTCGCTATGCTGTCTTCTGCCTCTCGCAGTCATCGTGCTGGGACTGGGGAGCGGGGCATTCATGGCGACGACGATGCAGTACCGTTGGCTGCTGATCCCGGCCGGGATCATCGGCATCGTCGCCGGCTTCGTCCTATTCCTGAAGGAGAGACGACGCTGTGAGGCGCTGGCGTGCCGAATGGCAGGCAGTCGGATCACGCTCGCGCTGCTGGTCCTGGCGAGCCTCGTCGTCGCCACGACAATCGTGCTGGATCGGTTCCCTGAGTTCACCTCCGATCTGCTCGCGCACGTCATGAGCGACGACCAGTCGCACACCGGCCACAATATGGGAGGGACGCGATGAGCCGATGGGCGTCGGCCTTCGCCTTGCTACTCGGCCTGCTGGTTGGTGCGCAGACAGCATCGGCCGCGCCATCGAAGGGTCGTCCTCGCGGTGGAAGGGATGACCTGAGGTGCCTGCCCCGTTGGGGTGAAGAAGGCCCTGGAAGGGCTGAAGGGAGTGAGTCGGGCAGATGTGAGCCTCAGGGCGAAGGAAGCGGTCGTGACGTTCGACCCTGCACACGTCACGGTCTCGCAGATGATCGAGGCCGTAGATCGTCTCGGATTCCACGCGACACTCAAGAGCTCGCCGCCTTCAGCAGCACCGCCGCCGACGCGCTGAAGCAGCACTCAGGAGGTACACATGCCCACGGTGATCGACCGTCACGGTGTCCAGCAACTCGTCCTGCAAGGTGCTCAACTCGTCGAGGTCCTCGGAGCGAGGGAATACGAGGCCGAACACATTCCCGGTGCCGTCAACATCCCATTGAAGAACCTGAATCGAGAGACCGCCAAGCGACTCGACTCCCGCAGAGCCGTCATTACCTACTGCCACGACTACCAGTGAGACATGAGCGCGCGGGCCGCGTCGCGGCTCGAAAGACTCGGGTTTACGGTCTATCGGTATCAGGCGGGGAAGGCCGACTGGTTCGCTGCCGGACTGCCGCGCGAGGGCCACGACGCCGGCATTCCTCGGCTCGGGGATGTCGCCACGCGTGATGTTCCGACGGCGCGACTTGAAGACCGTGTCGGCGATGTGCGGGATCGCGCGGCGCTGGACGCGGCGGAACCGTTAATTGTCGTAGATGCTGATCGTGTCGTGCTGGGACTCGTCACACCTGAGGCGCTGAAAGGCGACCAGGAGAGCCGGGTCGAGCAGGTGATGGACCCTGGGCCAGTGACGTTCAGACCGAATCTTCGGGTTGGCGAGATGCCAGATTATTTCAAGAGGCACGATGTTCAAGACGCATTGGTGACCACTTCCGACGGCGTCCTGATCGGCCTCGTACATCGGCATTCGGGGTGAATGCGGACCTCAGAACGGCGAGGGGGACGTAAATCACGAGCGAATTTCAGTCCCGGAGGTGTTGGAGTTTAGTCAACATCGCCGAAATTATCTCAACCATTGAGAAAGCGCGGGGCGGACTGCAAACACGGGTTCGCGTCCCGCGGGGCATCAGATCAAGTCGATCTCGAATCTAAGAGCGTTTGATATCGGTGCTCGAGGGCCACGTCATCGAGCGCTCGCTGCACTTCGCGACCTTCGACGTGCGCAGCGGCAAGCTGCTGAGCGGGCCCACGGCAGCGGACGTCCCCACCTATGCGGTACAGGTGAAAGACGATACGGTGTACGTGAAGCGGGCGCCGCCGCTGGGACCCGCGTGGCGGGATTCGCGAGGAACGCCTTCTGCACCAGCGCGGAGTGACGCCAACCCTACCGCATCGAGATCAGTCAGTGATCGGCGAAGCGGTCGCTCTCACTCGAACGGGCGGCCATACCGCTCAAGATGAGCCACCTCACGCAGCGGCTTGCGCTGCTTCTTGCCTCCTTCCAGGGTGCGAGCCGGGTAGCCAAACGGAAGGATCGCCAACACATCGAGGCCGGCCGGGATGTCGAGCAACGCCTTGACTTTCTCGAGCCCACGCTATCGCCCCACGCCGTCAACAGCATGGACTGGATCGCGCGGCTCGCGTCGGAGACCGCGAACCGAGTCTTGTCAGTCGCCACGACGATTGCCAACGGTGCCTGTGCGCCATACGGCCCGCTCGAAGCCAGGGCCCCGAGCTGGCGCAGTGTCTCGGCGTCGCGAATCACGATGAAGTGCCACGGCTGCCTGTTCATCCCGCTGCCAGTGAGGCGTCCAGCCTCGACGATCCGTCGGATCACGGTATCTGGCACCGGCTTGTTCTGGTAACTGCGCACCGCAAGGAGCGTGCGAATGGCCTCGAAGACGTCCTTCGGCCCTTGGGTTTCACTTGCGCGGTTCGTCATGTGTCGTCTCCCGGACGGACTTCGTCACCAGGTCGGGCGTCGCGATCCTCTGGGGGGCGGCGGGGGTCATCGCGGCGGCACCTCCCGCCACTCGTTCCGGGCGCGCTCGCGCAGCTTGACCTTCTGGATCTTGCCGGAGCTGGTCATCGGAAACTCGTCGACGAACACGACGTGGCGGGGGATCTTGAAGCTCGCCACGCGGCCGCGGCAGTGCTCGATCACCTCGCGCTCCACCAGCGTGCAGCCGGGCGCGAGCTGCACGAAGGCCACCGCGACCTCTGACAGCCGCGCATCTGGCAGCCCGACCACCGCGGCCACGTCGATGGCGGGATGGCTCATCAGGAAGGCCTCGACCTCCATGGGATCGACGTTCTCGCCGCCGATCTTGAGCATGTCCTTGTAGCGACCGAGGAACCGCATGTGGCCGTCGGGGCGCAGGAGGCCCATGTCGCCGGTGTGAAACCACCCGCCCTCGTCGATAGCCCGCGCCGTCTCCTCGGGCCGCTTGTAGTAGCCCTGAGTGACCATGTAGCCGCGGACGAGGATTTCCCCCGGCACCGACACGGGCTGGTCGGCCCCGGTCTCGGGGTCAACGATCCGCACCTCGTAGCCGGCGCCGGGGTAGCCATTGGCCTCCACGCACTGCTCCTCGGTGGAGTCGAGAAAGGAGAAGGTCACTCCGATGCCGACCTCGCTCATCCCGAAGCCGGTCATGAGGTTGCCGAACGTCTGTCGGGCTCGCCGCGCGATGGGAATGGCGCTCGACATGCCGGTGCCGCAGATGCCGGTGCGCACGCTCGACACGTCGCGGGGCCTTCCCTCCTGAGCCTCGAGGAGCTCCTTGTAGTGCGTGTCGAACCCGTGGATGATCGTCGCCTTCTCGCTCGCGATGAGATCGAGGCAGTGGCCGGCGTCGAACGTTTCGGTGAGCACCACACGGGCGCCCCTGATCATCGACATGAGCGGCCCCTCGATGAAGCCGAAGGCGTGAAAGAGCGGCAGGTACATGAGGATCACGTCGTTGACGGTGATGCCCATGCGATCGCCGTGATCCCAGGTGTTCCTGATCATGCGATGGTTGTGCACGGCGCCCTTGGGGAAGCCGGTGGTCCCCGACGTGTAGAGGATGAAGGCACTCTGCTCGGGATCGACCTGGCTGGCGCGCCCCCGGAGCGTGTCGTCGCTGACACGCCGGCCGCCCTCCAGCATCTCTCGCCAGCCGACGCTGTCCGCGTCGGCCCGGTCCGAAAGCACGACGATGTGGCGGAGGCAGGGGAAGCGCGGCGCCGGGCGCGCGCCCAGCGCCGGCACGACCTCGCGCATCAGGGCGAGATAGTCGACCGGTCCCGAGCGCTCGGCGAGAATCACGGCAGCGGCGTCTGACTGACCGATGACGTAGGCCATGTCCTCGGTGCGAAAGCGCGTATTCACGGGAACGAGCACCGCGCCGATCTTCATGACGGCGAACATGACGTCGATCCACTCGGGACGATTAACCATCCAGAGCGCGACCTTGTCGCCGGGCGCGATGCCGAGCGCAAGCAGCCCCT
>QHVJ01000424.1 GCA_003222275.1 Acidobacteriota bacterium
TCTACCCCGCCCTCAAAGCCGCCCGCATGGACCCCGTCCAGGCCCTGAATTTCGAATAGCCGCGTTGCCTCTCCACGCAGAGGCCGCAGAGAACGCGCAGAGCCCGCAGAGGACGGAGACCGAGTCAGCAAGGGTGGACGGCGCCATCCCCTCTCCCTGGAAGGGAGAGGGGCAGGGGTGAGGGTTCGTTGACGCATCCACGGCTTCCCGATTAGACTTGCCCTCTTTTTTTCGTCGCGAGAAACACACATGGGACTGCTGGCGAAGGTCGTGGAGCGCGTCTCCGATCACCCGGTGCTGTTCATCTTCTGCCGGAGCCTCCTCGAGAACGACTTCCGGGCCATCCGCGCCATGATCCGCCGCGACCTGCGCGTGGGCCAGGGGTTGCGCACCCTGGACCTCGGCTGCGGCCCCGGCGCCTTCGCCGACCTCTTCGACGGCGACGACTACGTGGGCGCCGACCTCAACGCGCGCTACATCGACCACGCGCGCCGGCACCGCAAGGGCACGTTCCTCGTGAGCGACGCCCGCAGCGTGGATCTGCCCGACGGCCGCTTCGATCAGGTCCTCATTTTCGGACTGCTCCACCACCTCTCGGACCTCGACGCGCGCGCGGTCCTGGCCGAGGCCCGGCGCCTTCTCGTTCCCGGGGGTCGGATCCTCGTCATCGAAGACATCCCCGCCATTTCCAAGCTCAACCTCATCGGGCACCTCATCCACAACATCGAGAACGGCGAGTACATCCGCCCGCCCGACGAGTACCGCAAGCTCTATTCGGAGAACGTTTCGATCGCGCGCGAGGAGGTCTTGCAGAGCGGGATCTGCGATTACTACGCCGCGGTCCTGGTGAAGTAGGGCCTCGTGGCCGCCAGGGCGCGCGCCGCGGCGGCCCTTCTGCTTGCCCTCGCGGCATGGTTCAGCCCCGAGCTCGCCGTCCGTCACGCGCGATCCGTCCTCCTCGACCTCGGCCCCAACGACGCCGACTACGTCCGGGGCTTCCGCGAGGACTGGGAGCGCGATGGGCGGACTCGCTTCCACTGGGCGGGCCCCGTCGCCGAGCTTCGGCTGCCTCTTCGTGTGATCGGCGAGGGGCACGTCCTGCGTATGCGTGTGCGGCGGCATTTCGTTGAGCCATCTCATGTTAGGCTGACACTTGAAGGTCGGACCGCGGCTCTTTTCGACATCCAGGCCGACACCAAGCTCCCCTACCGCACGCTCGAATTCGCGCTCCCGAGCCTCGAAGGACGCGGGCCGTTCGTGATGAGTCTCCAGGCCGCGTCCGAGAACGCGAGCCCGTGGTCGCTCGCCTTCGACTGGATCGAGATCGAGGCGCGGGCGCCGGGCGCGATCTTCGGTCTGGCCGCCTCCACGCGACTCTTCATCCTGATCGCGGTGATCGTCGCGCTGCTGGCACCCTCGCTCGCCGGCCTCGATCCGCGATGGGCTCTCGCCCACGCGTTGTCGGTCCTCGGCGCGGCGAGCTGGGGCCTCCACGACGACGCCCTTGCTGCGGAGCGGATCGTGCGCGAGGGAATCGGCGCGTACACCGCCGCCGGAGTGCTCGCGCTCGTCCTCGTGCGCTGGCCCCGCGCCCGCCGTGCGCTCGGCATCTCCGCGCCGTGGGCGGCCGGTGGCCTCGTCCTGCTCGTGCTCGTGGCTCTCGCGCTGCGCCTGTCGATCCTCCTGCACCCGCGCTTCTACTACCCGGACGTGCGGGTCCATGCCCAGTTCGCGTGGGAGCTCGGACGTCGCGGCCTTCTCACCTTCCTCCGCCGCTTCACCGAGAACCAGTATCGCTACAGCCTCGGCCTGCAGCTCGAGAACGGGCACTGGTACGCCTTTCCTTACCCGCCGGCGTTCTACATGCTCTGCTGGCCGCTGGTGCGCCTCGGCTTCCGGCCCGAGGTGGCCGTCTCGCTGCTCGCGGCGGCCGTCAACAGCCTCGAGGCGCTCCTCGTCTTCGGTATCGCGCGGCGGCTGGAACGCCCGGAGGGGCTCTCGCTCGGCGCCGCGGCCGCGGTTCCGGTCCTTCCCCTCTTCATCGCCCGGCTGAGCCTCGCTTACTTCCCGGCGCTCGTCGGCCACGGCGTCGACGCCGTCGTGATCCTGTACCTCGTCGCTCACCTCGGCCAGCTGCATCGCCCCCGCGTCGTGATCACGCTCGGTGCCCTCGTGGCCGCCGCGCTGTTGACCTACACGCAGTCGCTGCTCAACTTCGCGGTGCTGCTGTCCCTGTTCCTCGCGCTGCAGATCTTCTTCGATCGCAGCCCCGAGGGCCGGCGGCGCCAGCTCGGCCTCGCCGCCGCGGGCGCCCTCGGCGCCACGTTGTCCCTCGCGCTCTTCTACGGCCGCTACGTGCCGATCCTCTTCGACATGCGCCGCGGGATCCCGATGGCGGAGGAGCGCGTGCTCCTCGACAAGCAGGAGCAGCAGGCGCGGCAGGCCGCGCTCGCCGGCGAGCCTCTCGCTCCGCCGGAGGAGGAGGACGATCCCTACACGGGGCCGCGGGCGGACCTCTGGCGGGGGCTGCGGAAGGCCGGCTGGCGACTCTACGTTTTCTACGGCCTTTTCGCGCCCGTGGTGGTGGCCGGCGTGCTGCTCGCCTGGCGCTACACGGCGCGGCCAGACGCGGCCCGCTTCGTCGCGGCGTGGGCGCTGACGTACCTGGTGCTGAACCTCGCCTCGGGCACGCTGCCGGGGCCGAACCTCGTCCGTTACAACAAGGACCTCGAGGTGGTCGCGCCGCTGTGTTGCCTGGGGCTCGCTTCGGTGGGCGCGTGGCTCTGGTCGCGCACGCGGTCCGGCGCGCTCGCCTATGGCGCCGCGTTCTGGATTTTCGGCCTGCTCCGCGCCCACGGCTACTTCCTGGAAAAACTATTCCTCGACCGGTAATTGCTTTTCCACGCAGAGGCCGCAGAGGATCCGCAGAGACCGCAGAGACCGGAACGACAGGTGTCAGCGCTGCCCGTTTCGTTTTTGTTGTTCTCTGCGGCCTCTGCGCGCTCTCTGCGGCCTCTGCGTTGAGAGGCCTGCGGCTCAGCCTCTGGCGCGGAGGTCGTCGAGGGTCTGCAGCAGCGCGTTCACGAGGTCGTCGCGTTCCACCACGCTGCGCTTGAAGTGCATCGTGAGCGAGAAGCTCTTGTCTCGCGGCTGGTGGCGGAACACGTAGCGGCGCGGACGGCCGCGCGTCGTCTTCGACTCGCGCGCGATCCGGCGCGCGTCATGGCGCGTCGGCGTGCCCTCGCGTTGCATGCGCTCGAGCATCGCGATCATTTTTTCCGTCTCCGACTGCCTGACGATCTGAAGCAGCAACGACTTCGCGTGAATGTCGGCGCGCCGACATCTCTCGCGCACCTCTTCGGGCATCGTCGCGAGGGCGAGCGTCTCCGTGATCGACGTTCGGCTCTTGCCGAGCCGCTCGGCCATCTTCTCGTGCGTGTAGCCGTAGCTCTCGGCGAGCGTCTTCAGGCCGTCGGCCTCCTCGAACGCGCTGAGGTCCTTTCGCTGCAGGTTCTCGATGAGCGCGATCTCCATCGTCTCCGCATCGGAGGTATCGCGCACGATGCAGGGGATCTCGGCCAGGCCCGCCTCGACCGCGGCCCGGTAACGCCGCTCGCCGGCGATGATCTGGAAGTGGCTGCCCACCGGGCGCACGAGGATCGGCTCCAGGATCCCCTTCTCGCGCACGGAGGCGACGAGCTCGCTGAGGTCTCCCATCACGTGCCGCGGCTGCTGCGGGTTCGGCGTGATGTCTTCGATGGGGACGAGCTGTCCCACGGGGAGCCCGCTCGGCCGGCCGAGCTGGTCGACGAAGTGCGGGTCGTGCCGCATGCGCACGGTCTCGGGCAGGCCGAAGCGTCGGGGTCGGGGGCTAGACACGTTCGATGACCTCCTCGCAGAGGCGGTAGTACTCGTTGGCGCCGCTCGATTGGGGAGCGAACGAGAAGATGCTCTCCTTGTGGGCCGGGCTCTCCTCGAGGCGGATGCTCTTCGTGATGGTCGTACGAAAGACGCGATTGCCGAAGACCTCGGCGATCGCCTTGCGGACGTCCTTCGAGAGTGTGGTCCGCTTGTCGTGGAGGGTGATCACCGCTCCCAGGAGCTTGAGGTTCGGGTTCGGACGGGAGCGGATCTTCTCCACCGTCTCCAGGAGGTCGTCGGTCCCTTCGAGGGCGAAATAGCTGGACTGCACCGGGATCATCAGGTGCGTGGCGGCCACGAGCGCGTTGACCGTGATGAGGCCGAGCGCCGGCGGCGTGTCCACCACCACGAAGTCGTAGCGATCCTTCACCACGTCGAGACGGTCCTTCAGCCGGAAGTGAGCGTCGATCTCCCCCACCATCTGCGACTCGAGCTTCGCGAGGGCGATCCGGGCGGGCGCGACGTCCAGGTTGTGGACCTTGGTGGAGACGATGACGTCAGGCAACGTGGCCGCGCCGTTGGCGAGCACGTCGTACATCGTCCGCGGCAGCGCGCGCACGTCGAGGTAGCTGATGGACGAGTTCGCTTGCGGATCGAGGTCGATGAGCAGCGTCTTCTTCTTGCGCATGGCCAGCGCGGCCGCGAGGTTGATCGCGGTCGTGGTCTTTCCGACGCCGCCCTTCTGGTTCGCGATGGCGATGACGATCATGGTCGGCCTGTGGAAGCACGGCCATCTTAGGTAAGCCTCCGGCCGGGGTCAAGCGAAATCCAAAGGGGTTGGGGGTGGGCGGGTCCCCGAGACTACATCTTGTACTTGCCGAGCTCTTCGTCGGACAGGCCCTCGAGCCACTTCTGGAGGCGGCCGAGGTCCATGGACTCCTTGCCGGACTCGACGCTGCGGGCGTTCTGGATGACCGCCTCCTCGACGAAGATCGGGGAGTGCGTGCGCAGCGCCAGCGCGATCGCATCGGAGGGACGGGCATCCACGGCCAGGGCCTGGTCACCCACCGTGATGTGGATGGTGGCGTAGAAGGTGTTCTCCTTCAACGCGCAGACGACGATGCGCTGCACGTGGGCGTGCAGGTCGTTGATGATGTTCTTCAGCAGGTCGTGCGTCATCGGACGCGGCGTCTGGACGTTCTCGATCTGGAGCGCGATGGCGTTGGCCTCGAACACGCCCACCCAGATCGGCAACACACGCTGGCCGTCCTGGTCGCGGAGGATGATGATGGGCATGTTGGTGATGGGGTCGATCATCAACCCCTTGATGCTCATCTCGATCTGCATGCCGCCGCGCCTCCCGCGCTTGCCTACAATATAGGAGCCTGGGAAGCACCCGTCAATGAACCAATTGGGAGCTTTCCTGTCAGCGAGTTGGCGCCCGCACCGGTGATCTCCACCTCGACCGTACGGCCGAGCAGGTCGGCGGCGCCGGCGAGGTGGACGATGCGGAAGTGCCTCGTCCGGCCGGACACTCGGCCCGGTCCGGTCACCGCATCCACGAGCACCTCGTCGCGGCTTCCGATGCGTCCCGTGTTGAGACGCTGTTGCGAGCGTTGCTGGCGGGCGTTCAGAACCGCCACCCGCCTCCGCTTCTCGCCTTCCGGGACGTCGTCCTCGAGGCGGAAGGCGGTCGTGCCCGGGCGAGGCGAGTAGGCGAACACGAAGAGTCCCTCGAAGCCGGCCTCGTCCACGAGGTCCACGGTCGACTGGAAATCCTGTTCCGTCTCCCCGGGATAGCCCACGATCACGTCGCTCGAGAGCGCGAGGTCGCGGACCCGGCCACGCAAGAGCGCGATCGTCTCGAGGTACTGCCGGCGCGTGTAGCCCCGCCGCATCGATCCGAGGATCCGGTCCGAGCCCGATTGCACCGGCAGGTGCAGGTACGGGCAGACTCGAGGCAGGTCGCGCAGTGCGTCGGCGAGCCTCGCCGTGACGTGCTCCGGATGCGACGTGGTGAAGCGCAGCCGCTTCAATTCCGGCAGCGCGTGGACGCGGGCCAGCAGCTCGGCGAAGTCGACGCCTTCGTGCCGATAGGCATTGACGGTCTGTCCGAGCAGCATCACCTCCGGGTAGCCCTTCGCCACGAGGGACTCCACCTCGGCGACGACGTCCCGAGGCGCGCGGCAGACCTCGGGCCCGCGCGTCCGGGGCACCACGCAGAAGCTGCAGACGTGATTGCAGCCCTCCATCACGGTGACGTACGCGCGGACGGGGCTCGAGTGGGCGACGGCGGACGGCGGCACCTTGAACGAATCGGCACCCCGGTCCAGGTCCACGAGCGGCCCCGCTCCTTCGCGAGCGCGACGGAACAGCGCCGGAACCTCGGCGACGTTGTGCGT
>QHVJ01000046.1:0-910 GCA_003222275.1 Acidobacteriota bacterium
GTCCGTGACGCCCTCCAGCAGCGGCAGGTAGCAGCGCTGCCGTTCGGCGATGAACTCCTCCGGGCCGCGGAAGAGGTCCTCGAAGCTCGGGCGGCGGACCGTTGACTCGGCGTCGGTAGCGGACGCTCCATAGCCCATCGCCTGACCGAGGTCTCCGGCGGCGCCAAACACATCGACACCCATGTAAGGGCGGGCGGAGAAGCGATAGCCGATGTGCGCAACCTTCGCGGCCAGCTCTTCCAGGCGCGCGGCCACAGCGGAGCCCTCCGTTCCGCCTGTCCGCGACTTCAGCTCTTCGACCGTGGAGCCGAGCGTCCCGAGCGACTCATGCATCTGCGTGAGCCCCGCCGCCGTCCGCGATCCCTCCGCAGGCACACCGTCGAGGCGATCGAGGCCAGCGGACACGTGGCTCAGTCGTGATTCCAGCCCCGAGATCGTATCTGTCACACCGCTGAGCTCGTCGCGAACGATGTGCAGGTTCTGCTCGAGCCGGTCCGAAACGGTCCGCAGCCGCGTCGCCAGGTCGCCAATGGAGCTGGCCAGGATCGCGTTCACGCCCTCCTGGTGAGCAGTGTGCTCGCGCACGAGCAGGCCTATCGTCTGCTTGGCCAGCCGGCCGGGCCAGCCAAACCGGCTGGACCGGAGGTTCAGCGGGGGCAGGACCGGCGCGGCGTTGTACCGGCCCGAGACTTCGACCGGATGGTCGGCGCGGGCGAGGCGGGACGGCACGCCGGAGATCTCGCGGATCACCGCCAGCCGCTGCTCCAGGTAGCGGGCGACCGCGTCCACCGAGAACTCGGTCTCGATGGTTCGCTTCCCGGCCAAGGCGCGGGCCGCGATCTGCTCGCCCCCCTCGAACACCAGGCGCAGCAGCTCTGCCGCATGAGCAACCGACGGCTCCGCCCAGGTG
>QHVJ01000046.1:1029-7242 GCA_003222275.1 Acidobacteriota bacterium
CCCTCGGAGCGATGCAGGGACGCGTAGCCGTCGCAGGCCGCGATGAGGTCCCGCATCTCCTGCATCGAACAGTATCCCTCGTGGATCGAGATGCGCTGGCCTCGCACGGCCGACTGCAGGGTCCGGAAGGCGCCGGCGTCGAACTCGGCGTTCACACACTTGATGACCAGCCGGACCGGCTCCGAAGGCCGGAAGGCGGTCCTGAACGCTTCGACGAGCGCGAGCGGGTTCTTCCGCTCGAAGTAGCTGTGGAAATCGAAGACGAAGAGCCAGACGAACTCGTCGCCATCCAGGCCGAGGCGCGCTCGGCCCCTCTCGCGCTCGCCGGCGGGACCGCCGGCGAGGACCGGCGGCATCCGGACGACCGGTATCGGCGCCACCGGCGCGAGAGTGTTCGCGATGAACGAGCTGGCCGCCCAGATTTCGTCGTAGTGCACGAAGCGGTCGTGCCACTCCTCCGGGAACTCCGGCAGCTCCCAGAACCACACGGCGATGTTGCGGCGGTCCCGGAAGAAGCCGTCCGTCAAGTGCGAGGCCACGACGAAGTGCTGGTCGGCGTTGACGCAGACGAGGTTCACGGGGTGCGGGTGGCTCTCGTCGAATTTGGCGAGAGTCGGGTCCTCGGATCTGTTCGGTGACAGCTCCGAGACGTCCTTCAGCGCCACCGGGACGCCCAGCCACCGCATCGCGCGCACGTACCCCCGCCCGATGGCGCCGAGCCCCGTCTCGTTCCGGAGGTAGCCGACCACGTTGATGCCGGGCAGCTTGGGGCGCGCCTCCGGACGCTGGTGCGCAGGATGGGCGGCGAGGGCCGCCTCTCTCGGCGAGGCCTGGTCGGGCGCCGGGCCGCCGTCGCCCTCTACGATCTCCGGTGGATAGTCCATCTCACGGGCACCCTGAGTGCAGGCCCAGGTAACGAAGGCCTGACGGTCCCTTCCCGCGGGATCCGGGAAGGCTGGGGGCAGGTCGGCGCGCAGCCGATGTAGCGTTTCGAGGAACGGGCTCAGCCGTGCGGACCCAGGTGCGGAACGAATGGCCCATGCGAAGAACGAGCCGGGCCCATCCGCGTGGAACGGGTTGCCGAAGCGGCGACGCGTCGCTTCGTCCTGGTCCAGGTAGAGGTGCCGGAACACCAGGTTGACGCGTACGCCGTTGCTGAACTGCGAGTACCCGTACGGCCATTGGCTGCTCACCGCGTGACCGCGCGCCCGGTGCAGGTCCGCGTAGAGGTCGAGCAGCTCGGCCAGCGCCGATCCCCGGTTGACCCGGTTTCGCGTCTGGTGTTTCGACAGCGTGTGCGGAAGGCGGGGGTCGAACCCGCTGAAGTGGAAAAACGCCAGCGGACGGCCCGCCACCAGGAACTGCGTCCCGAGCTGGTCGACCGGTCGCGAGTGCAGGTTCCAGTAGGCCACGTCGTACGTCTCGTCCCGGAGCAGCGCCACCGCCGGGAAAAGGCCAGGCGCCAGGTCCATCCAGCGCTGATCCACGAACAGGCCGTGGGCGGGGTCGACGCGGCAGCCGTCTTCGAGACGCTCGGACCACCAGCCGAGCAGCCGCCGCGACATCTCCGAGGCTCTGAGGGCAACGAAGCCCAGGTTGTACGCACCGGCGATCAGAATGTCCTGCTCGCTCGGCTTCAGGCCGTCCCGGGGGATCGGGTCCAGCAGGTGCGGGATCAGGACGACGTCGGCGGAAGCCATTGCGGCCTTCAGTTCGTCGAGCGACCGCAACACCAGGATGTCCGGGTCGAAGTAGATGATCGAGCTCTCTCCGTACCGGGTGAGCAGGAGCGAGAGGAACGCCGGTTTCACCGCCGTGCACAGCTCCGTCACGTCGTACTTGAAGCACATCTCGAAGTACGAGGACAGGCCCAGCTCGTCGGGTCCGACGACGCGGACCCCTTCCGGGATGACCGCCTCTGACGGCAGGCCGTCGACGACCAGAAGATAGAATCGCGCGCCGGGTTCGTTCTTCAGATACGACTCGGCGAGGATCACCGCGTACGAGAGGTAATTGCGGGCGATGATGGTGCACGCGGCCGACGCGACGACCGCCACCGGGCGCGGCGCGACATTCTGCGACGTCAAGTGGACCTGGAGCTGTGGAGAATTCAGCTTTGCCCTGCCGTAAGACCGAACAATACGCGTCCGGCGCGGTACATTCAAGAGGCCGCGCCGGGCTGGCCGCTCAGACTGGGACTTGCAAAGCGCAGCGCACAGTCGCCCCGCGCGGCCATCTCACCGTAGTGCACGTCCGCCATGGCGTCCTGGTCAACCTCGCGGATCCAGCCGCCGTCTCCGAAGCGAAAGACGTGACGCTCCTAGACCACGAAGCGAGTCTGTCCGACTGACACTGCGCACTCGACGCGGTCGTATTGGTGGAATCCCAGGTGTTGCTTCGGGGCGTTGTCGTCCCCCTCGTGCTCGAGGCTGGAGACGCAGAGCGCCAGCTCGCGGAACTCGGGCCTGCCGAGGAACTCCTCGAGCACCTCCCGGCGCGTGGCCGTCCCCCTCGGATGGCCTGGGCGATCGCCGCTGCGCGCAACGCGTCGGGAGGGCGCGACGGGTAGTTCCGGTAGGCCAGCGCCGCGAGCAGGTCGCCACCCTCGCGAGGCGCCGTCACCGTGAGAAGCCCTCACGCTGACCCACACGCGTATACTGGCCGGGCATGGTGCAACCCAGCACGGCGATCGAGACCGAAAGCTTGCCGACGCATGTTCTGGTGAGCTTGTGCAACGTGGCCTCGGCCGGTCCTACCCTCGTGACGCTGGAGGTTGCGAGCAGCCGGATCCGCGTCCTCGACGTTCCTGATCGTTGGTCTCTGCTTGGGGGCCTCACGGGACTGGCGGCGTCGGGACCGTATCTTTACGCCATGACCTCCCGGTCCACCGCCGCTGGCCCCGGTTCCGGTCAGCCGCCGAGCCCGTCGCTGCTGCTGATCTTCGATCGCCGCGACCTCCGCCTGCTGAACGAATACTGCTGCTCGTCTGTGTTCGACGCGCACTCGCTCTGGGCGACGGAAGGCGAGCTCTACGTCGTCTCCACTGGCACCGACTCGGTGGTGCGGATCGGATTGGAAGAGGCCGAGGTACGCCGGGAGCAGGTCTATTGGCGACCCGAGCCGGACGGCCCCACCGCGGACGTGCACCACCTCAACGCCATCTTCCCCTGGACAGGCGACCTCCTCGTCTCGGGATTTGGTCGGAAGACGGGACCGGAGTGGAGTTCTGCCTGTGAGGGATTCGTCGTCAACACGAGGACCGGCGAGCGCATCGCCTCGGGCGTGCGCCATCCCCACTCGTTGTTAGAGGTCGGCGGGATGCTCGCCTACTGCGAGTCATCGAGCATGGCGTTGCGATTCGCGGGTAGCCCGCGTTGCCAGAAGCTGCCCGGCTATGCCCGTGGGCTGTGCCGGATCGGTAACGACGTTTTCGTCGCCACGAGCCGCGGCCGCCGGGTCTCGAAGAGCACGGGCGCCCTCACCACCCTGCACGACACCGGTGAGGAGTTGGCGGGGCGCTGCAGCATCGCGCGGCTCAGCGCCGATGCTCTCGCGATCGCGGACGTGATCGAGCTTGGCCCGTATGGCGCGGAGGTCTATGACCTGCTGCCGGTGACCGACGTGGAATCGTGGCCGGTCTCGGATGAGTTGGCGTGGCATGACGCCGCGTTGCGCGGATTGAGAGTGAACTTCGACGAGCGCGGCGCCACGATTTCGTCCCTCCACATCGAGGTGGTGCATCGCGACCGCGCAGTCGCCTGGCTGCACGAGGAGGTGGCGAAGCGTGATCAGACCATCGCCTGGCTTCACGAGGAGGTGGCGAAGGGTGATCGGAGGCTGCACGAGGAGGTCGCGAAGCTTGATCAGACCATCGCCTGGCTTCACGAGGAGGTGGCGAAGCGTGATCGGACCATCGCCTGGCTTCATGGCGAGGTTGCAGCGCGCGATCAGACGATCGCTGGCGGTCGCAACGAAAGGTCGGGGGATGAGGGGAAGTAGTTGCAAAGGCGATCGCGTATTGTCAGGATCCTTTCCAGCCCCGGCGGTGAAGCAATTGCTCACCCACGCGGGCAACTAACGTCAGCTTAGTCACTTAGGCGAGCGCCTCTGCCGGGGGCACGGGCCTTGCTGTGATCGGCCCGTGGAATCATAGGGAGGCCTGCATGATGCCACTGAGAACTCTCGCCGTTGTCGCCGTGGGTCTGCTGGCGACGGCCAGTCCCGCGCGGGCAGATTTCATGGTCGACGTCATCAGCGTCGTGCCCTCCTCCGGTGGCTTCCTCTGGAACTACTCGGCCAGCATCCTGGCCAGCGACCGGCTCTCCCCGCTCGGCAGCGTTCCCGCGCCAGGATTCAACCCGGAGGATAACACCCGCAGCATCAAGGACTATCTGACCATCTACGACTTCAGCGGCTTTACCGGCCGGGTTGTTCTTCCCAACCCGACCCAGTGGAGCTTTGTCAGCTACAGCCTGGGCTCGACTCCAGCCGACGTGATCCCGGAAGATTCGCCGGCATTCCCGAACATCACGATCTACCGCATCCCGGAGGCGCCGCCGAACTGCTGCGGCATCATCGGACCCGCCTCCTTCTCGTTCTCGATCGAGTCGAGGTTCGGCACGCGTGGCATCATCGGCAGCTTCACGGGCGAGAACACCCAGAATGCACCGGGCCAGCCAAACGACGGATTGGGCGTATCGAGCGTGGGCGACGTCGAGTCGCCGTTCCAGGTCGCACAGGTTCCGGAGCCGGGCACCTTCCTGCTGGTCGGTGCCGGGCTGCTGGGACTGGGGATCTGGCGTCGCCAAGCGACGTAATTCACTTCTATCAGCGCCTCGCCGCCGGACGCGCGTGTCCGACGGCGAGAGGCTCTCAGCAGACAAGCGATGCGACGGCTACTGCTGCGCTACTGTCGAGGTGGGCGAGCCGTCGGCGATCGTGTTCCCGCCGATCCGGTTGTTGCCGAACGAGACGATGCTGCCGCCCAAGGTCGTCAACAGTCCGACCGTATTGCCGACGCTGGTGAACTCGCTGATATGGAGTACGGCGTTGGCGCCAAATGCAATGGCGCCGGCCTGGGCCGAATTGGAACCGTTTTCCGTGGCCAGAGAGTGCTCGAGGTTCATTTGTACGGGCAGAGAGGTCGAGAATGCAACGAAGCCGTTGTTGCCATTCTGTGATGCAAGGCTGTTCCGGACCGTGACTGTGGAGCTGTCCTCCGCCCGCAAGCCGAAGCTGTTGCGAACGAGCATGACCCCGTCGAGAGAGGCCCGGGCCGAGGCGGAGCCGGCAAGGCTGGGCTTGACGAATATCCCGCCGCCCGCGGCGTTCTCGACGTTCGTTCCGCTGACGAAGAGCTGGGCGTTGCCGGAGCCGGGCTCGAAATCGATGCCCTTCTGCGTGAAGTTGGCCACCTGGCAGTTCTCGACGAAGAGGGCCGCGCCGCTGGTGAAGCGGATCCCGTTGAGACCGGGACTGGTGCCGCCGCTGACCCCGTTGATCGAGAGGTTGCGGATCCTGACCACGGCGGTGCCCGGGGTGGGTCCCGCGGAGTCGTTGACGTTGATTCCATTGGTGCTCGCGGCCAGGATGGAGGCGAACGTGCCACCACCGTCGATGGTGACCGATTTCGTGATCGTGACGGCTCCGAAGCCGCCGGGATCGATCGCGTCGATTTCGCCCCCCACCGCAGTCTTCGAGATCGCACCCGCGAACGTCTTGCAGGGGGCCGTGCGGCTGCAAGGGTTCGCGTCGTCACCCACGCCTGAGACCCAGGTTCGAGTGGCCTGCGCCTGAGCCATCGAGGCCCCAAGCACCAGACAGAACGCGGTGCTGAACGTCAGCTTCGTGATAGACATCGCATCTCCTTTCCTTTCGGTTCATGCCGCCTCATGGCTCACACCGCGCTGCCCGCCCGACATCTAGCGGTCGCGTCGCCGCTGCGGTTCATTCCGCTGTACGCGGCCTGCCTGCCCGCGGGTGTGACACAAACTACTTGGAGGGGATGGACGCCTGACGCGAGGCCGCCAGGGTATCACGCCCGCGGATTCCTGTGAAGAGATGGCCTCGCCGACCTGCCGAGGACTTTCGGCGCTCCCACAAGCGAGGCAAGACGACGGAATCTGTCAGAATCGTTGACAGATGCCTGATTTCCGACAAGTTCTAGGATTCCAAGGAGCTGGCGGGTGGGGACCGCGCATGCTGTCGGAATTC